>CANIYR010000081.1 GCA_947471825.1 Phycisphaeraceae bacterium
AGGTACAGAGTTTGGTGGGAGCAAATGAGGGGGATGGCTTGAAGGGCAAGCCTTCCCAAGCGGATGCGATCACATGGAGGGGGTTTCCTGCGCCGCCGGTGCCCAGCCCCAGCGCCATGCGCGCAGGGCCAGCAGCAGGGCCAGCGGGAACAGCGGCAGGGGCAAGGCCTGCGGCACGAAGAAATAAGCCAGAGCGGCCAGCCCGGTGCCGATGGCGGCCACCCGCGCATAGTTGCGGGCCAGCGGGGAGTGCGCCTTGAACAGCAAAACCAAGGCAAACAGCAGGTGGGTGGGCCAGCACCAGATCAGGTTCCAGTTGAAGGCGCCCAGTTCGGGGTGCAGGCTCCAGACGCCCAGGAAGGACATCAGGCAGCCGATGAGGCCGATCAGGCCGAAGAGGAGGAAATCCAGGAAACCCCGGCGGGGGAGGGGGATTTTTTTCTTGTGGCGCAGGAGAGTGGGGAAGATGCCAGCCACCCACACCAGAACCAAGCAGGGAAAGAATAGGACCATGGTGGCCATGTGGGATTGGATGTGCCCCAAGACAGCCCAGCCCACATGGGTCGCTGTTTCCCCGGTTTTCGCTTTTTCCAGCTTGCGGTGCGCGTGGCCGATGGCGTGTTCCAACTGGGCGGGCAGAAAAACAATGGTTTTTTGTTCCGCATGCGAACCCATCAGCAGGTTGGCGCCCAGTTGCACCGGCGGTTTGGCTGACAAAAAACAATCGGTGAAATAACGGCGGGATTCGCGGTCTTCCAAGGACAATTTCTCCCCCGTCACCCCCTCAATCGCCTTGGCCACCCGCGTCGTGCAATTGTCATCCAAAAACCGGTATTCATACCCCTCCTTCCCGCAGCCATGCCGCAGGTCGTCCAGCAGAAAATCCTCCAATTTCCGCACCTCTTCCGGCTTCAAATCCAGCACCTGCTCGGTCACTTGCCGGCCTTCGGCCTTGTAATGCGCCAGGCGGTCTTGGGGGGCGGCCGCCACCAAAAGGTACTTGGCATCGCCCTTGGCGTAATGCATGAAGAAAGCTGCGGCGGAGCCGATGGTGATTTCACCGGTTTTGGCGTCCCCCGGGTTGAACACCCCGTAGTCAAACCACACATCGCCGCTGCCCAACTGCGGATCCCGGATGCGGATGGCCGTGTGCCCGAACAGGGCGTCCAAGCCGTCCCCCGGGGCCACGGTGATGACCGAGCACGCCGGGGTGGTGGCCGGGGTGGGTTCTTGGGGGCCTTTTTCCTCTGCCAAGGCGGCCAGAGGGGTCAAAAGCGCCAAAAAAAGAGCCAAGGAGGCTGCCTTGCGGCCGATGTCGGGGCGGTTGGGCATGGTGTGGCCAGTATAGGAGGGGCTGCATGGGGCTTGTGGATACAAAAAACTTGCCAAAAAAGTTTGACAAGCCCCCTCCCATGGCGTATTTATTCCACACGTAACGGTTCTTTTGGCGCCATGTTCATGCCAGACCCCCGTTGCTTCCCGTCACCTACCTTTTCCTTCTTGCTGAGGACACGCCCTTGAATCCGCTCTCAAAAGCTTTTGTCATTTTGGTGACCCTGCTGACCGTTGCACTCTCCTGCTTCAGCATCGCCCTCATCAGCACGCAGGAAAAACACAAGAAGAACGCCGAAGAAAACGCCCAAAAGTTGAATGCCGTCACCGCCCAATTGGCGCTGGTGAAGGCCAACTTTGAGGCCAAGACCGGCGAGCAAAGCGCGCTCAATGCGCAGCTTCAGGCCGACAAGAGCCTGCTCGCCACCCAGCTGATCGCCGCCAACACCAGCGCCAGCACCGCCCAGTTCAACCTGAACAAGGCCAATGCCGATCTGGAAGGCGCCACCGCCTCCAACAAGATTGCCATTGCCAGCTTGGATCGCGCCACCAAGGAGCGCGAGGCTTACGCCAAGCAGTACATCAGCGCGCTCACCCAGGTGCAGGACATCAACAAAAAGGATGTGGAGTCCAACGCCCGCATCGCCGAGCTCAACGATGAATTGCGCCGCACCGGCATAGAGCTCAACCGGTTCAAGGAGCAGTACACGGCCGCCGCCAAGCAGTTGGAGGAAGCTTCCAAGGAAGTCTCCGTGCTTGAAGAGCGTATCGGCAAGCAGAAGTTGCCGACCGAAGTCAGGGTTGCCTCTTCCCAGACCATCCAAGGCGCGGTCACCGGAACCGATCGGGCCTCCAATGGCGTGATCCTGGTGTCCGTCAACGTCGGCGAAAAAGACCAGGTGCTGCCAGGGATGGAATTCACCATCAGCCGCGGCTCCGATTATGTCGCCACCATGGTGGTGACCACCGTGGATGCCGGCACCGCCATCGGCCGCGTCACCAACAGCAAGTTGCCGGTTTCCTCGGGCGATGCCGTTTACATCCGCGCCTATGCCCGCTAAGGGGCCCCTTGCAGCCTGCGTCCCGTTCTTTTCTTTGATTTCCCCCACGGTTTGTGAGAAACCCCCATGGCCGACAAGCGCCCCCCGATGAATGTTTACACCGTGCTTCTGGCGGGGGCCGCCTTGATGGCGATGGCCGCCCTGGTTGCCGTGCTGGTCCGCTCAGGCCAGCTGATCGATGACAGCCCCCTGGCCTTGTTCACCGGCAAATCCAACTGAAGCCAGGCTTCCTTTTGAATCCAAACCTCACCCGGCTCCGGGTGGGGTTTTTGCTTGGGTTGGGCGGCCGCGGGATTTTTGGCGCGGAACCGGCCGTTGGCCGATGATGAAAGCCGTGGTGATTGCCGGCGCTCCAGCCCCAACCCGGGGGTTGATTGCCCTACAATGCCTTCCCAGTGCGGGTGGCGGTTTTTCACCCATTTGTCCCTTTCCCCGTTCGCGACCGACCACGATGTTTGACCGTATCCGCAACTTATTCAGCATCGACATGGGCATCGACCTTGGCACCTGCAACACCCTGGTGTGCGTGCGGGGCGAGGGCATCGTGCTCAACGAACCTTCCGTGGTCGCCGTGCGCAAGGGCACCAACAAGGTGATGGTCCACAACGGCCAGCCGGCCATCGGCTTTGCCGCCAAGGAAATGCTGGGCAAGGCGCCCGGTTCGATCTCGGCCATCCGGCCGCTCAAAGACGGCGTGATCTCGGATTTTGAAATCACCGAAACCATGCTGGCCTACTTCATCAAGAAGGTGGTCGGCAAGCGCACCTTCGTGAGCCCGCGCGTGGTCATCGCCGTGCCCGGCGGCATCACCCAGGTTGAAAAGGCCGCGGTGTTCGACGCCGCGCACCGCGCCGGTGCGGGCCAGGTTTACCTGGTTGAGGAGCCGATGGCCGCCGCCCTGGGCGCCGACCTGCCCGTGACGGAGGCCACCGCCAGCATGATCGTCGACATCGGCGGCGGCACCACCGACATCGCGGTGACCTCGCTTGCCGACATCGCGCATTCCGAGACGGTGCGCGTGGCCGGCGACGCCTTTGACAAGGCGATCGTCGAGCACATGAAGAACAACTACAAGCTGCTCATCGGCGAGCAGACCGCCGAAAAAATCAAGGTTGAAATCGGCTCCGCTTCGCCCGACGGCGAGGACAGGTCGATGGAAGTCCGCGGCCGCGACATCATCAACGGCCTGCCGCGCAAGATCATGGTCACCGGCGAGGAAATCCGCCAGTGCCTGCAGGAGCCGCTCATGGCCATCGTCTCCGCGATTCTGCGCACCCTGGAACGCTGCGACCCGGAACTCTCGTCCGACCTCTTGGAGAACGGCATTGTGCTGGCCGGCGGCGGCGGCATGCTGCGCGGCCTGCCGACCATGATTTCCAACGCGACCGGGCTGGCCTGCCGCGTGGCCGACGAGCCGCTGACCTGCGTGGCGCGCGGAACGGCGCACTTCCTGGAACACCTGGAAGAGTTGAAGGACGCGATGGAAACCGACAACAAACGCTAAACGCCCTGATCCGACCCCATGCCCGCATGGGGTTTTTGGAATCAACACCCATGCTTCCCCCCCTGATCACCCGCTGGCTTCTGGCCGGGCTCTTTCTGGGCCTTTTGGCGGCATCCCGATTGCCTGCCGGCGCGGCCCGGGCCGCCGGCAAGTGGCCGCGTGCAGGGTTGGATTTCGTGGTGTTGCCGGCGGCCGATCCGTTGCGCCGGATTTGCTCCCGCATTCCGGGCATCGCACCCCTGATGCCGCAGGATGCGCTCGCGGATGCCGATGCGCGTGCGCAGCTGGCGATGGCCCTGCGGGAGAATGATCTGCTGAAGGCGCAATTGCGCGCCGAACGGGCGGCGGTCGCCTGGTTTGATCAGATCCGCGCCTTCGTGAAATTGGACGAGGTGACCCCGGTCTCGGCGGGCGTGGCGGCCTGGACCGGCGGCTTGGAGCGTCCGCTGCTGACGCTCGCCTCCGGCTCCGAAAGCGGCCTGGCCCCGCGCCAGGTGGTGGTGGGGGCCGGCGCGGAACTGGTCGGGGTGGTTGAAGACGGCGTCGGACCGTATGCCTGCCGGGTGCGGGCGCTGTCCTGGCCCAAGACGCCGCTGGATTGCCGCATCGTCCCCGCCGGCCACGAGGGCGACGGGATTCCGGTGCGCCTGCGCGCCAACGATGCCGGCACGGGCTTTGAATGCGATGTGGACATTGACATGCCGGTCAAGGCCGGCGACGTGGCCATTTTGGATGACCCCGGTTTTGGCGGCCATGCGCGCGGCTTTGTCGTGGGCAGGGTGGCCGAATGCCTGGACCTGCGCCAAGCCAGCCATGTCTCGGCATTCGACAAACCGGCCACCACCGCCGACAACCGCGCGGCCGAGGCCAAAATGGCCAAGGACATGGCCAAGGCGATGTTTTATAAGCGGCTCATCGTGCGCGGCGCCAACGACCTGGCCCGCCTCGACCGCGTGATCGTGCTGGTGCCCCGTGCCGCGGCGGTGACGGCCGGCCCTGCGGCGGCGGCCCAACCCGCCACCCCGCCTGCCGCGACGCCCGGAACCAAGCCCGAATCCGCCAAGGAGCCCGCGCCATGAATTGGCCCCTGTTCGCCATCGCATGCTGGCTTTTGGCCGTTTTGCAGACCGGCCTTGACCCCTTGTGGACCCTGGGCGGGCGGTCGTCCGCCGGTGTGCAACTGCTGCTGATCGTGGCCGCCTTCGTGCCCCTGTGCACCAGCCGCCTGTGGGAGGCCGTGCTGGCGGCGTGCCTGGCCGGCCTGCTCGCCGACTTGCTGGTCGAACCGGTGCCCGGCGTGCCCCTGATGGGCCCGCTGGCCATCGGGTTTGCCGCCGGGGCTTGCGTAATTTGGTTGTTCAAGAAGTCGGCGCTTGCGCCCTCGGTGATGTCGCTGGCATTCGCCACCTTCATGGCCGGTTTGGCGGCCAATGCGGTGGCCCTCGTCCTGCTGCATGCCCGCGGCATCGCCCTGCCAATGGCCCCGGCTGAACCCGTGCCCGGCCTTGCCCTGCCCCACGACATGCTGCGGCGCCTGATCGGGGTGGTCGTCACCACGGCGGTTTCGCTGCCTTTGGGCTTTTTGCTGATGCTCTCGCAACCCTTGTGGGGCATGGGCGGCAAGCAGGTGGAACGGCGCTTTGGCAACGCCGAATGAGTGGGGACGCCTCACAGGCGCGTCAGCAAAACCATGCACGCGATCAGCAGACCCAGACCCAGGCACAGCCAGTTGAACCACCGGTCAATGAAGGCGCGTACCGGCGCGCCGAATTTCCACAACAGGGCGGCGATGCCGAAAAACAGGATGCCGCGGCCCACGAGGCAGGCGGCCATCACGCCGGCCAGGGGGGCGTCGAGTGCGCCGCAGGCCAGGGCGAAAAACTTGAACGGGTGGATGGCCAAGGCGCCGGCGGTCAGCAGCAGCTCGTTGTCGAGGTAGGGGCGCAATTTCTCAAAATCGGCGTCGGTCTTGTGCATGAGCGCGAGCATGGTCGGGCGCGCCCAGTGCGCCAGCTGGTGCCCCAGGGCTCCGCCGATCACCGAGCCCAGGGTGTTGACCGCCGCGTGCCGCCATGCGTGTTCGCGTTTTTTCAGCGTCATCGGGATCTGGAGCACCAGCGAAGGCACCGGAAAGAACACCGATTCGCACACGCTGAAAGCCAGAAGCGCCGGCAGGGCGAGCCGATGCTCTGAAAAAGACATCGTCCAGCCGTACAAACGGCGGTGCAGCGCCCAGCGCGAATGCGGGGCGGCTGGCGTTGTTGCTGCGGCGTTGTCGGTCTCTTGCATGGGGCGGGATTGTAGGGCCCTACAATCCCGCCCATGGTGCTTGAACCCTTCAACCTGCTGCATGGCGCGACGGTGCTGGCCATGTTCACCGCCATCGCCATCCTGGCTTGGGCGGGCCGCCGCAGGCCGGAAGGGGTTCGCCTGGGCCTGGGTTGGTTTGCGCTGGCCTGCTGGATCGCCAACCAGGCCTACTACGCCGTGCGCGGCGGCGGTCAGGTGGATTGGTCCAAGGCCCTGCCCCTGCAAGTGTGCGATGGGGTGGCCTTGGCGGCCCCCCTGGCCCTTTTGACCCGCAACCGCTGGCTGATGGCGGTGGCGTGGTTTTCGGGGCTGGGGCTCTCGTCGCAGGCCTTCATCACGCCGGTGGTCAAGACCGGGCCGGGCAGCCTGGAATACTGGGTGTTCTGGCTGATGCACGGCTGCATCTACGCCGCCGCCGCCGTGCAGGTGGCGGCGCTCCATTACCGGCCCAACTTTGGCGACTATGCGCGGGCTTGGATCGGCTCGCTCGGTTATGTGATGTGCATCGTGCCCCTCGACATGCTGACCGGCTGGAATTACGGCTACATGGGCAACGCGCTGCCCGACACGCCGACTGTGCTGGATCATCTGGGGCCGTGGCCTTGGCGTATTTTGGTGTTGTGCGCCGTGACCTCCGTCCTTTACCTGCTGCTGTGGCTGCCGTTTGAAGCGGCCCGGCGGCTTTGCGCCCGCGAAAAGACGGATGTGCCGGCGAAAGTCATTTGAAAATCGGCGGAGCACCGGTCGTCATGGGCGTGTGGATTACAATTCCGCCCATGCGCATCGCCCTGACCAAGACCTTCGGCTTTGAATCCGCCCACCACCTGCCCTGCTTCCCCGAGGGGCACAAGTGCCGTCGCATGCACGGCCATTCCTTCCGCGTGGACGTGGTGATCGAGGGTGAGGTGGACCCCAAACTTGGCTACCTGCAGGATTTCGCCGAGGTCAAGGCCGCCATCAAGCCGGTCGAAGTGATGCTGGACCACCAGGTGCTCAACGAATTGCCGGGGCTGGAGGTGCCCACCGCCGAAGTGCTGGCCAAGTGGATCTGGGACAAACTGAAGCCCGCCCTGCCCCTGCTCTCGGCCGTGCGCGTGCATGAAACCTGCACCAGCAGTGCAGAGTACCGCGGTTTGTAACAAGGATTCCATGCAGCCTCCCCGCATTGCCATGACCCAGGCCATCTGGTTTTTGTCGCGCCCGTGGCCGCACTTGGGCGGCTTGCGTGAACTGGTGGCCCGCATCGCCTTTCGCGTGAAGTGGGAGGTGGACGGCGCGGCCAGGGAAAAAACCATCGAGGGGTGCGGCTCCATTCCGGTGGACGAATGGATGGACGAAGCGGCCCTGATCGCTTCGCTGGATGAAGCCGAAATTCTTGGCAAAAGCCTGCCC
>CANIYR010000082.1 GCA_947471825.1 Phycisphaeraceae bacterium
GGTGTCCTCTGCCCTGCATCGTCACCTGCCGCCACGCCTGCGAAACCGGCGGTTTTGACGGCCCGGAGTCGCAGCGCATCGCGTTGTATGCGGCATTGGCCTCGGCCCCCAAGCCGACCATGGCCTTGGATGTGGAGTTGGCCAAGTGGCGGGAGGAACCGGAGTGGGCCAAGGTGATGGGACCGCTTTTGGCCGCGGGCCGGACCAAGCTCATTTTGTCATCGCATGACTTTGGCGGCAGGCCCGGCGATTTGGCCGCCCGCTTGGCGCGGATGTTGGACGAGCCGTTGTGCCATGTGCCCAAGTTGGCGTGGAAAGCGCAAGGTTTGGAGGATTGCGCCATCGCCATGCGCCTGCTCAAGGCCAGCCGCGAGGGCGGCAAGCCCGGCGTGGCCTTGGCCATGGGCGAAGCCGGCATGCCCTCGCGCATCCTGGCCAGGAAGGGCGGCGCGTTCATGACCTTTGCCGCGATCGACAAGGGCCGCGGCACCGCGCCGGGGCAGCCGCTGCTTTCGGAGATGAAAAACTTGTACCGGTGGGATGACATCAAGGCGACCACGAAGGTCTATGGGGTGATCGGTTGCCCGGTGGGGCATTCGATGTCGCCGGCGATCCACAATGCGGGGTTCAAGGAAGTGGGGTTTGACGGGGTGTATGTGCCGATGCGGATTGAGGAGGGGTATGAGAATTTTGAACGGGCGGTGGGGGCGTGGATTGAATCGAAGGAGATGGATTTTTGCGGGGCGTCGGTGACGATTCCGCATAAGGAGAGTTTGCTCAAGTGGGTGCGCGAGAAGGGCGGAAATGTGGATGCCACATCCGAAATGATCGGTGCGGCCAACACGGTCAAAGTTGAAAACGGAAAAGTGGCCGCGTTGAACACGGACCGGAGTGGGCTGTTTCATCCGGTGTTTCAACGGGTCGGAAATCCCACGGGCAAGCGTGTCGCCATCATCGGGGCCGGCGGCGCGGCGCGTGCCGCGATCGTGGCGTTTTGCACATCCGAAATCTCCGTGTTCAATCGCACGCTGGCGCGCGGAGCGGATTTGGCGGGAGAGTTTTCCGGTTTCAATGTCACGGCCTGTTCCATGGAAGAGTTGGCTTCCAGCCGGTTTGATGTGCTGATCAATTGCACCCCCCTCGGCATGTGGCCGAATGTGGACGCATCCCCACTTGCCGACAATCATCCCGCCATGAAGCCCGGCGTGGTGGTGTTCGACACCGTCTATAACCCGGTTGAAACCAAATTGCTCAGGCAGGCGAAGGCCGCCGGTTGCGAGTGCATTTCCGGTACGGAGATGTTCGTCCTTCAAGCGGCTGAGCAATTCAGGCAATGGACGGGCCAGTGCGCGCCGTTGGATATTTTTCGCCAAGTACTTGCCGAGAAACTGGGTTCTTAACGAGCCCTGAGCGCAAGCTCAGGGGATTCGCGTGGTCTCGATCGGTGTTCCCCCGTGCTTGCGCCCGGGGCTTGTGCCCGTCCAAAACAAAAAACCGCGCTTGCGCGCGGTTTTTTGTTGAATCGTGAACCTTGGGAAAACTTACTTCTTGGCGGCGGGCTTGGCGGCCGGGGCGGCGGCCTTGGCGCCGGCAGCGGGCTTGGCGCCGGCGGCACCGGCGGCGGGGGCGGCTTCGTCCTTGGCGCCCGGCTTCTTGATGACTTCCGGGGCGGTGCCGGCGGCGCCGGCGACCGGGGTTGCCACTTCCTCTTCCTTGCCGATGCTGATGGTGGCGAGCACGGTGTGGGCGTCATCCACGCAGGTGACGCCGGCCGGCAGGGTGAGGTTGGTCACGAACAGCGAGTGGCCCACGGCCAGCTCGGAGATGTTGAGGGTGACGCTGGACGGGATGTCCTTGGCCTTGCACGACACGTTGACGGTGGCGGCCGGGCGCAGCAGGATGGAGCCCGCGGCCTTGAGGGCGGCGCAGTCGCCGGCGAGCACCACGTTCACCTTGACGGTGATGGTTTCGTTGAGGTCGACGCGGGCGAAGTCCACATGGATGATCTGGCGGCCGAAGGTGTCCCACTGCACGCTCTTGATGAGGCAGGGCTGGGCCTTGCCGTCAACAACCAGGGTGAGGATCGGGCTCTTGGCGGCCATGGCGGCGGCCAGTTCGATGCCGTTGACGGCGACCGGCAGGGTGGCTTCCTTGTGGCCGTAGACGACGGCGGGAACGGTGTTTTCCTTGCGGATGCGGTTGGCCACGCGCGAGCCGAGTTTGGTGCGGGTGGTGGCATTCAGCTTGATGGTGTTGCTCATGGGGTTTTTCCTTTGGAAAATGGGGTGAATGAGAGCAGAAAGAAAAGGGCGGACGGCTTGGAGGCTCAGCGCTTGCCCATGTGGGGCGAGAGCAGGCTGGAGACGGATTTGTTGTCGTGGATGTTGCGGATGGCATCGCCGATGAGCGGGGCCACCGAGAGGATGTCGAGCTTGCCGGCCAGGGGGCCCAGGCGCCCCAGGTCGGGGATGGTGTCGGTGATGGCCACGCGGTCGATCATCGGGCCGGTGAGGCGCTCGACGGCCGGGCCGACCAAAACGCCGTGGGTGGCGGCGACCACGATCTCGCGGCAGCCGGCGGCCTTGAGCAGTTTGGCGGCTTCGCACACGGTGCCGGCGGTGGAGATCATGTCGTCGACCATGAACACGGCGCGGTCCTTCACGTCGCCGATGATGGAGGTGCTCTTGACCTCGGTGCCGCTCTTGCGGCGCTTGTCGATGATGGCCAGGTCGCAGCCGAGCATCTCGGCGAAGCCGGCGGCCATCTTGGCGTTGCCCACATCCGGCGAGGCCATCACGATGTCGCCGTACTGCTTCTGCAGCTGGCGGAAGTAGGTGAGGATGACCGGGGTGGCGTTGAGGTGGTCCACCGGAATGTCGAAGAAACCCTGGATCTGCGCCGCGTGCAGGTCCATGGCCAGCACGCGGTCGGCGCCGGCGGCGGTGACCAGGTTGGCCACCAGCTTGGCGGTGATCGGCACGCGGCCGGTGTCCTTGCGGTCCTGGCGGGCGTAGCCGTAGTAGGGGATGACCGCCGTGATGCGCTCCGCGCTTGCGCGCTTGAGGCAGTCGATCCAGATCAGCAGTTCGATCAGCGAATCGTTGACCGGCTGGTGGGTGGCCTGCACCACATAGCAGTCGCGGCCGCGCACATCCTCGTCCACCTTCACCAGGATTTCGCCGTCGGGGAAGGCGGTCACCTTGCCGTGGCCGAGCGTCATGCCCAGATGGGCGGCGATTTTCTTCGCCAACGCATCGCTGGAACGGCCGCCGAAAATTTTGATCGCATCAATGGGGGCACGGCTCATGGGCGTATCCTCGGGGCAAGGGGTGATGGAAAAGGGCGCCGAAACGCATCGGCACCGAAACGGCAACAAAATGACAAAACCCGGCCCGAAGGCGGGGTTTTGTCATGAAAGTAGTCCCACAGGGATTCGAACCCCGACCAAGAGTACCAAAAACTCTTGTGCTACCTTTACACCATGGGACTGACAAGACTCCAAAGCAGGCATTCTGTTGTGAAAGAACCGGGGGCCTTTAACTTCGGGCACCCCGGCGACTTGCGTCAGCAGGATCCCGACTTCCCTTGGGCGGTTGGGCAGGCGGCGAAGTCGGTCGCACACCTGCCGCTGATTGCGCCTTGGCGTCCCGGCAAAGGGGGCCTCGTCACATTCGACCGGCAAAAGGGGGCGGGTATTGTAGGGATAAGCCCGGTGGCGTCAAATGCGCGGCCAAAGGGGCTTCACGGCCTCGGCGGCACCATGGAATCCGCCCCGTCAAGCCGGCCCATGCGTGCGCCATCGGCCATGGAGAACCAGTCTTTGGGTTCTTCCATCCCGTTTCCAAAGGGGTCGGCCCAGCGGTAGGTGTCGTGGAACACCGGCAGGTACACGGTGCCGCGTTCATCGGCGAAGGGGCGCGGATAAACCAGCACCAGATCGCGGTTGAGAATCCGTATTTTGCGGCCGTGTCCGGTGGGCGTGTCGCGCAGGCGGTCAAAGACGATGGCCAGCGTGGAGATGGTTTGATTGGGCGCGTGCCCGCCTTCGGTGAGCATGGCCGGGGCGGCGGCCACCGCCATGCGCATCCAGCGGGCGGTTTGTTCCGGATTCCGGCGGCCATGGTGCCAGCAGGCGAGCAGATAGGCGGGGTAGAACTGCCGGGGAAAAGCCGCGGCTTGGGCTTCCAGCGCCAGGCGGGTGGGCTCGGCGCAGAAGGACGCGGCATCCTGGCGGGCGAGTTTGGCGCAGGCAAGCAGGGCGGTTTCGATGCGTTTTTCCTCAGCAACATCCGTGCTCAGGCAGAAAACGGACTTCTTGTATTTCTGGCCGGTTTCCGCCTGCACGAACCGGTCGTATTCCAGTTCGTAAGGCTTCATCGCAAAGGTGGGATAGGCGGTGCGCGCGTCCCAATTGAGCGGCACTTCCGGCGGGCGGCTGTCGCTCAGGATGTGGAGGTACCCCCAGATGCCCACAAACAGGCCGATGCCCAGGGTGACAAAGCCGATGCCAAGGCCCAGCACGAATTTCTTGCCGCTGGTGTGCGACGGTTTCAGGGCGCGCTTGCTCATGGCAGCACCCCCATGGCCGCCAAATGGCCCGCGATTTGTTCGGCCGGGCTTTGGTGGCCGGCCGGATCAACTTGGCGGACTTGCCAGCCGCGTGCCGCCGCGCCGGCGACATTGTCGGCGCGGTCGTCAAAAAAGGCGATTTGCGGGCCCGGCAGTTGCAGCAGGTTTTCGGCCGCCTCGTAAATGGCCGCCTGCGGTTTGGCGACCCCGAGGTCCTGCGAGGCGAAGCGGTGATGCAGCCGTTCCAGCGGGATGCGCGCGGGGGCGTCGTCGCCGAAGACCCCCAGCATGAGCGCCCAGTGCAGGGCGTTGGTGTTCGACAGGCAACCGGTGACGATGCCGGCGGCCTCAAGCCGGTCCAGCAACGCGGCCGTACCCGGGTAGGGGCCGGCAATGCGCGCGCAGAAAACCGCCGCAATGGCGGAAGGTTCGGAGCCGAGGACATCGGACGTTTGCTGCATGAAGGCGGCTGTGCTCATGCGCCCGCATTCGTATTCCAGATGGGCTTTGGCCACCCCGGGATGGTCGTCCATCAGGCCCAATCGTCGGGTTTCATCCCCATTGAACCCTGCGATGGCACAGGCCTCCGGCCAGGAGCGCAGGCGGAGCCAGACGCCGCCCAAGTCAAACAGGACGGCGCGGATGGGGGGAGTGCGGTTCATGGCGTGGCAGCGGGGGACGAATCAATTGGCGTTGCGGCGGGTGGCGTGCACGGTGACTTTGGGCAGGATTTCAGGCTTGACCCGCGACGCACCCGGGGGGAGGATGATTTCCACTTCCTTTTCCAGGTCGCCATTGGGGGGCATGTGGTCTTTGTCGGTGTCTTCCAGGGTGACGCGGACGGCGGCCCACACGGACTTCGGTTTTTTGTCGGTGCCTTTTTCATTCGCGGCCACGGCTTCGATGGCTTCGCGCGAGCCGACCAAGATCAGGTCGCTCAAAAAGTTTTTGCCGTCACCGCGGATTTCAAAGTTCCATTTTTCAAGCAGCGCCGCCGGGGCGGAAATGTTGATGGTCAGCGGGGCCACCTTGTATTCGGCGGTGGTTTTTTCCGGTGTCAGGGTGACGCTGGCCATGGCCGGTTCGAGCGTGATGTGGTTTTGGTCGCGCATGGCCTCGGTGGCGCATTCGGCTGCCAAGGCGGGTATTTTGATGTCGACATTGCCGGTGAAGGGCAGGCCCGGCGTGGCCGCCCCCAAATTCTTGATGTTGTCGATGTCCGCCAAGGCCTTGGTGCCTGCAAGTTTGGCCGCCAGCCGCGCGGGCAGCCGGACTTTGACATGGCTGACACCCAAGGTGGGGGGCTGGGGGATGCGGATGGGGTCGTGGTGTTCTTCCAGGGGCAGGTCCACGGTCACCATGCGTTCGGCGGTGACTTTGATGGTTTCGCCGACTTCCGGGGTTTTGAGGTTGGTGGCGCCGGCATCCTTGAAGGCGGTGGCTTGCAGTGAATCCTTGACGTTGACCAAAATGTCAAAAATCGGGCGTTTTTCCTGCGGGTCGATGTTGAGCGGGATGACCACGCTTCCCCCGCCTGACTTGATGTTTTGGCGGATAAGGTCGAATTGGCTGTTGCTGACGCGGAAAGAGACGCCTGTTTTGGACGGCATTTCGGTCGTGATGAGGTAATCACGGCGTTGGTCGTCGGAGCCGAATCTCAGGGAAAGGCCGGGCAGCTCTTGGTCGCGCACATTTTGTTGCACGGCGTACAGCCAGACCAGGCACGCGATGGCCGTCACCAGCAAAAGGGTGGACATGGCCGCCAGCGCCCGCCGCAGGATGGATAAGAAGGTGGCAATCATCAGCGGGGATCCTCCTGTGCGACCGAGGGAAGGCCGGGGCCGTCGATGCCGGCTGCGGGGGCCAGCGGTTCTTCGGCTTTTTTCTGGCCGAGGCCGAACCATGTCGCGCGCGGCAGCCCGCGGTTGAGCATTCCACGCATTTCCAGCGGCGTCAGGTTGCGCTTAAGCAGGCCCTTGTAGGCAAAGGAGATGGTGCCGGTCTCTTCGGAGACGACGATGATCATGGCATCCACCTCGATTGAAAGGCCCAATGCCGCGCGGTGGCGCGAACCCAATTCCTGCGGCAGAAGATCGGCGTCGGACAGCGGGAATTGCACACCCGCGCAAGCCGCGCGTTCGCCGCGGATGACCAGCCCCAGGTCGTGCAGCATGGAGCCCGGCCAGAACACGGTGGCCAGCAGCTCCTTCGAGACCAGCGCATCGAGCGCGGTGCCGGATTCCAGGAAGGGCGCCAGGCTGATTTGGCGTTCGATGGCGATCAGCGCGCCGATGCGGTTTTTCGACAGGTATTCAACCGCGGAGCACACCTCGTCAATCACGCGCTGGCGCTGGCCGCGGCCAAGGTGGACAAAGCGCATCTCGCTCAGGTGGACGATGCTGCGGCGCAGTTCGGGTTGGAAGGCCACCAGAAGAACCAGGCCGGCCACCACCAGGAAGTGGGTGTACAGCAGGCTGAGGCGGGCAATCAGGTCCCTGTTGGCTTCGTTGCCGTCCATCAGCATGAAGAACAGCGAACCCAGGACCAGGGGTGTGGCGAGCAGTTTGATGGCGCGGCTGCCGCGCGCGCCGCTTAGAAAGTGGATGATGGCGTAGGAGAACAGCCAGATCACCAGCAAGCCGGCGATGTTGGCTTCGGGCTGGTTCTTGAAATCGGCTTTGATGCGTTCAACCACCGGCAATTTGTGCGGCAGGTCGTTGAAGAAAGCGATGATTTTTTGGATGAAGTCACGCACTGCGGCCCATTGTAGATTGGGCGGAGGAAACTTGTCGCCAGCTTCCGCCCTGCGGCCCGGTCAGTCCGCCAGGTTGCCCAGCAGCTGTGCGCGCCAGCCGGAGAGCA
>CANIYR010000083.1 GCA_947471825.1 Phycisphaeraceae bacterium
ACCGCCAGACTTTCGAGGCCGTGGGCGACCCCGAGACCCACGCCCGCATCCAGCAGTACGAGATGGCCTTCAACATGCAGATGAGCGTGCCGGAACTGACCGACATGTCGCAGGAACCGCAAAGCACCTGGGACCTCTACGGGGAGGGCGCCAAACAGCCGGGCTCGTTCGCCTACAACTGCCTGATGGCGCGCCGGCTGGCCGAGCGCGGCGTGCGCTACACCCAGGTCTACCAGCGCGGCTGGGACTTTCACGGCGGCCTGCATGGCGGACTCAACGCCATGTGCGGCGCCACCGACCGCCCGAGTTACGCCCTGATCACCGACCTCAAGCGCCGCGGCCTGCTCGAAGACACCGTGGTGCTCTGGGGCGGCGAATTCGGCCGCACCACCTACTCGCAGGGCGGTCCTGACGGCCGCGACCACCACGCCAAGTGCTTCTCGGTGTGGCTGGCCGGCGGCGGCATCAAGGGCGGCACCCGTTACGGGCAAACCGACGACTTCGCCTTCAACATCGCCAACCCGGCCGAAAAGGTGGAAGTGCGCGATCTCATCGCCACCCTCACCCATTGCCTGGGCATCGACGAGAAACGCCTCTCCAAGCGCGTGTTGGGGGTGGACCTGCGGCCCACCGGCGTTCTGGAAAGCCATGCGATCAAGGACATTTTGGCCTAATCTCGACCGGACGGCCTGCCGGACCGGATGCCGCCAAACACCACCCCGCAGGCCGGGGGTGTGCTACGCTGCCCCCATGCCCGTCCCCATCCGCATACTGCTCGCACTGCTTGCCGGCTGGCCGTTGCCGGCCTTGGCCCAAGCCGCCGGACCGGCAACACCGCCCGCGCCGGCCGCACCGGGTGCGCCGGTCCTTTCGGATGCGCCCTTTGATCCGGCGCCCTATCTGGCACCGGCCCGCTGGTCCGACGGCTGCTACGGCGTGACCCTCTCCGAGCCGGCCGGTATGAAACGCAACCCCGGCACCGCCAGTTGGCTGTTCCAGGACGGCCAGGTGCAGTACCGCATCTCGGCCAGTTTCGTGCTGCCCCCGCCCCGGACCGACAACCAGCGGCCCATGGCGATGTCGCTCAAGGAAACCCAGGCGGTGGTGCTGACCAACCTGACCACCGGCCGGGCCGCCGCCCGGCCCCTGCCGAATTTCACCCGTGATTTTCTGGCGGACAAGCACCCCTGCTCGGTCTCCTACGCGCTGCTGCAGCCGCAGGCGCGGCGCGGCAACGCACAAGCGCCGGAAGCCTTCCTGATCGGGGTGGGCGTGCTGCAGGTGAGCCCGCATTGCACCCTGGCGCTCACCTTGGCCTGCCGCGTCCCCACCGGCGCCGAAACCGAACTGCCGCAACTGGTGGACGCACAGCGCAAACTGGAGGCCATGCTCGCCAGCGCCCGCACCACCCCCGAATCCACCTTGGCGGCCGTTCGCGAAGCGCAACTGACCCGCGGCGAAGCCTTCCTTGAATCGCTGACCCCCGAGCGCACGCAGGCCGCCCTGGCGGCCTTCGGACCGGCCCGCCTGCTGCGGGTGGCGGCAAGCGCGCCCGGCGGCCCCCACGACATCGGCTGGATGCGCTGGGAAATGCGCCACCAAGACGCGGCTTGGTACAAGGAGCACCCGGCCGCGGCCGCGGGCGTCGACAAACTGCGGCAACCCGGCGTCAAAGTGACGGTCAAAAGCCACACCCAGTCGGGCGAATGCTCGGCCGACACCGACCAATCGTTTTTCTACGCCGACGAATCCGGCCAAGTGCTGGCGTTCCTGCGCAAGCCGCCTGTCAAACCCGGTGCCGGCGCCACGCAGGAAGAACTGCTGGCGGCGGTGGAAGCCTCCAAACACTCCTTTTACGACGCGTGGCAACGCACCACCACCTTCCGCTCGGCCGGCAAGGACGGCGCGGCCAAGCCGCAAACCGTCGCCGAAGCCGGTTACCTCACGCTGCTGCCCAACAGTCCGGGCACGGGCCAATTGCGGGTTGAATGGTCCGGCACCACCCCGCCGGGCCTGGCCAGCTTCTTCAGCACCAACCCGGACTGGCGCAAAAAAGTGGACCAGCTCTGGGACCGCGTGGAAACCACCGTCAAAGACTCGGACGGCGGATTGCCGGTCGGCGGCCACCCCATCAAGGCCAAAACCGACGATGGCAAAAACATGAACGGCGACCTGACCGAAAACAAATGGCCCATTCCCCTCGACCCCCGGCGCCCCTACCTGTCGCAGGCGCAGGCCGCGCTGATGCCCTGGCTGCTGCCGCCCGACCCCGGTTCCTACGCCTTCTGCTTCTATTCGCAGGAGGCAAGACGCCCGGGCATCTGCCTGTTCAAGGTGGCCGAGGCCCGCCCGGACGGCTCGCGGGCCGTGTTCTTCCGCCCGGCCCTCGACCAAGGCGAGCAGGTTTTTGAATTTGACGCGGCCGGCAAACTGCGGCACATCGTGCCAAGCCCCGACATGCTGCTCATCCCCTCCACCACCGAGGAATTGTCCCGCATCTGGAAACTGGGGGAACTGCGCTAAACCATGGAACTGACCCTCCCCCTGCCCGCCGGCGCGCAAAGGCTCGGCATCACCGGCCCCCAGCAGCGCAACATCAAACTTTTGCGCGAAGCCCTCGGCGTCACCCTGCACGAGCGCGGCGACTTGCTGCGCGTCTCGGGCGAGGCGCACGAAGTGGGCCTGGCCATCTTCGTGCTCGAACTGCTGACCGAAGCGGCCCGCAAGAACCGGCCGCTCTCGCGCCAGCAGGTGCTCGACACCATCGCCTCGGCCACCGCCCGCCCGGGTGTGGCCGCCGGCATCAGCGGCACCCACCGCAGCGCCGGCCTCAACCCCGGCTCGCTGGAAACCTACCTCCCCGGCCGCTCGGTGCGCCCCGCCTCCGACGGCCAGCGCGCCTACATCACCTCGATCCTCGCCAAGGACCTCACCTTCTGCACCGGCCCGGCCGGCTGCGGCAAGACCTTCCTCGCGGTGGCGGCGGCGGTGGCCATGCTGCGGCGCGGGGTGGTGCGCAAGATCATCCTGACCCGCCCGGCGGTGGAGGCGGGCGAAAAAATCGGCTTCCTGCCCGGTACCCTGCAGGAAAAGGTCAACCCCTACCTGCGGCCGCTATTGGACGCCCTGAACGACATGATGCCCTTCGAACAGGTCGAGCGCTTCATCGCCACCGACATCATTGAAATCGCCCCCCTGGGCTTCATGCGCGGCCGCACGCTGAACGAAGCCTGCATCATCCTGGACGAAGCCCAGAACACCTCGCGGGCGCAAATGCTGATGTTCCTGACGCGCCTCGGGCACGACGCCAAGATGGTGGTGACCGGCGACCCGCGCCAGGTGGACCTGCCCAACCCGCGCGAGTCGGGCCTCGTGGATGCCGTGGACCGGCTGGCCAAGGTCAAGGACATCGGCATCCATGCGCTGGATGCCGGCGACATCGTGCGACACCGCCTGGTGCAAAAGGTGCTGGACGCCTATGAAGACACCCAAGGCGGGCCGGACGCGCCGACGGCCAGGAAACGCCGCAAGACGGAGCCGCCCGCCGCGGCACCGCCGGAGGCTTTTCCGGATTCGTTCAACGGGATGGCATGATCCGCAAACACCCCTGCGCGCACTAGCATTGACGGGTCGATCACCGGCCCAAGCGGCCCGAAAGCCGGAAGGGCTTGTGATTCGCATGCGGCGGCTGTGATGCGGTCCGAGGGAAAGGGGCAAGCTGAAAAATGCCAGCATTGTTGTTCAAAGCGCCGCGGATTCGTCACGGCCCGCGGGCGACAAACGGTAGAACCGCTCCGCATTGGCGGAGGTTGCGCGCGCAAAATCGGGCATCAGAAGCCCCCGCCTGCGCGCCAGAAAGGCCGCCACATCAGCCACATGGCGCGGCTCATTGGGGCGGACGCCCCGATGCGGTTCGGGCGTCAGGTACGGGCTGTCGGTTTCCACCACCACCCTGTCCAGGGGCACCCGGTCAAACGCCTCGGCGATTTCCGCGCCATTTTTGAATGTCACCGCCCCGGTGAAGCCGATCAGGGCGCCGAAAGCCAGTATTTCCTCGGCTTCGGCCGGGCCGCCGGTGAAACAGTGGAACACGAAACGGCCGCCCGGCAATCCGGTTTGGCGGAGGATGGACAATGTTTCGGCGGTCGCCTTGCGGTTGTGGATGACCACCGGCAGCCCCGTCTGCGCCGCCAACTCCAACTGCCACTCAAACGATTCCCGCTGCATGGCCAAGGGCGGCTCGGCGTAATGCTTGTCCTGCCCCATCTCGCCCAAGGCGACGCACCGGGGGTCGCGGGCCAACTCGCGCAGCGCCTCCAGAAGCGGCGCCTTGTCACGCGATTCCTCGGCATGCAGGGGGTGCAGACCGGCTGAGAAGAAAACCCCCGGGTGTTGGTTCGCCAGGGCCTGCCCGGCCCTGGAATCCGCGATCCCGGTGCCGATGGTGACAAAGCGGCCCACCCCGGCGGCCCGGGCGGCGGCCAGCACCTGGGGCACGCGCTCGCGGAGTCCTTCGTAGGTCAGGTGGCAGTGGGTGTCAATGAGCATGGGAAGGGCGGCCGGCGACATGGGGCGCATGATATGGCGTATGCTCCAACTTCCCATGCCCACTCCCCCCCTTGCCGACGGCCACGCCTCCAGCTCCGCAGGCTCCTGGCTCGGCCCCGCCCGCCGGCGCGCACACCTCCGCACCGGCTGCCCGTTGGAGGCCCGCACCAACACCGGTTGCCGGCTTTGGCTGCGCGCGCGCGGCTCGCGCGGCCCGGCCGTCTGGCTGCCGTTTGATGCGGCCGGCCAAATCGGCTGGCATCCCGGCCACACCGGCCTGTGGACGCTGGATCTGGGCGTGGAAACGGCCCCCGGCCGGGTCGCCCTGATTCCCGGTCAGACGCTGGAAGCCATCGCCGAGCACCCGGACTTTGCCGCCATGCGCGCCTACACGCTGATCCCGCGGGTGAGCGGCCCCCTGTCCGGCTGGCCGGCGCTGTTGCCGGAAATCAAGCGCATGGGATTCAACGCCATCTGGCTGCTGCCCATTTCGCGCATGGGCGCATCGCTGAGCCCGTACAGCACCAGCGACCCGTTGGCGGTGGATCCTGCCATCGGCACTTGGGACGAGGCGGAAGCCTTCGCCGACGCCTGCGCCGCCCACGGCATCGCCTTGGGCGTGGACTTGGTCTTCAACCATCTGGCACCCGACGGCGAACTGGCCCGGCAGCACCCCGAATGGTTCGCCACCGATGGCGCCGCAGGCGACGGCTTGGCGCGTTCCGGCTGGTCCGATGGCAGCACCTTTTACCCCTGGCAGGACCTGGTGCGCCTGCGCGACCGGCACCAGGCGCCGGCCGACCGGCTGGACCTCCTGGATTACTGGACCAACTACGCCCTGCGCTGGGTCGCCCTGGCGGCCAGGAGCGGCCGGCCCATGATGCGCCTGGACAACGCCCACAGCACGTCCGAAACATTGCTCGACCATCTGCTGCCGGTCCTGCGGCGGGCCCACCCGGATCTGTCGGTCTTGGGCGAATATTTCGAGACGCGCGCCGGCGGGGCCGAGGCCTGGGTCTGGCGCCATGGCATCGAACGCCTGCTGGCCACCCCGTGGATGGATCCTTACGCCTCGCAAAAACGCCGGTTGCTCGGCTTCCTTGACGCGATGGCCGCCACCACCGCCAGCCGCCACTTCGTGCCCCTGTGCAGCCACGACAGCCCGTCGGCGGTGGCCGCCTATGGCGGCCCCCAGGCACTGATCGCCCGCTACACCGCCATCGCCTTTTTCGGCGGCGGCTGCACCGGCATGGTGCAGGGCAGCGAATGGGCGACGCCGGAAAAAATCGCATTCATCGGTCCGCCCGGCACCTACCCGCGCGGCCCGTCCATGCACGAGGACATCCGTTGCATCCATGCCATTCTGGCGCGGGAAGGCCCGCTGGACACCCCCGCCACCCGCTGGCTGGATGCCGAGCACGGGGCGGTGGTCTGCGGTCTGCGCCAAGGTTTGAACGGCATGCTTTTGGTGGCGGCCAACTTCGACACCCAAGCCTCCCACCGGCTGGACATCCCCCGGGAAACAGGCGCGCGATGGTCCGAAGCCTTCGCACACGGCGCCGAGCTTCGCGACAACGAACTGCTGCTGGCCCCCGGCGGCGCCGGCGTCTGGAAACTGGCCTGATCCACGCCGGGAGATCCCCACCATGCAACCCATCCCCGAAAAAGAACACCCCTACGCCAGCCGCGGCGGCCTGAAGCTGGAGGCCGCGATCAAGGCTTTCGGCCTCGGCCCGGCCGGCCAAACCTGCGCCGACCTCGGCTGCTCCACCGGCGGCTTCGTCTCCTGCTGGCTGCACTTCGGCGCCGCGAAGGTCTTCGCGGTGGACACCGCCTACGGCGAACTGGCCTGGACGCTGCGCAAGGATCCGCGCGTGGTGGTGATGGAACGCAAGAACGCCCTGCACACCGCGCCCCACCCGGATGCGGCGGCCGCCGGCGGCGTGGATTTTGTTTCGCTGGACCTTGGCTGGACCAAGCAGGACAAGGCCCTGCCGGCCGCGCTCGCCTGGCTCAAGCCCGGCGGCCTCATCGTGACCCTGGTCAAGCCCCACTACGAAAAGCCGGTGGAAGTCAGCACCAAACGCTGGGCGAAAAAAGAAGTGGTCACCCTGACCGACGACGAAGCGGCCGCCATCACCCGCGACTGCCTGGACCGCGTGCTACCGGCGCTGGGGCTCGTGGAAATCGGCTGCATCCCCTGCCCGATCAAGGGGGCCAAGGGCGGGAATTTGGAGTTTTTGGCGTTGGTGAGGCGGGCCTAAAACCAGCCCCGCTCAGGCGTGCCGGTGGGTGCGCCGCTTACGCACCGCCCCCGCCAACTCCTCCAGCACCGCCTCTGTCTGCTCGAGCGAAATGCAGGCATCCGTGATCGACTGCCCGTAAACCGCCGTTTCCCGCCCGGTCCACTTCTGGCTGCCGGCCACCAGGTGCGATTCGATCATCACGCCGGTGATCTCGCGGCTGCCGGCGGCCACCTGCGCAGCGATGTCGGAAGCCACCAGCGGCTGGCGGTTGTGGTCCTTGGAGCTGTTGCCGTGCGAGCAGTCGATGACCACCGTCGCCGGCTGGCCGGCCTTTTTGAGCAGGGCGGCGGCGGCGGCCACCGCTTCGGCGCCGTAATTGGGCCCGGTGCGCGAGCCGCCGCGCAGGATGATGTGGGCGTCGTCGTTGCCGGCGGTCTGGAAGATCGCCGCCACGCCGTCCTTGGTGACGGAGGTGAACCAGTG
>CANIYR010000084.1 GCA_947471825.1 Phycisphaeraceae bacterium
GGCAAGCAGCCCCTGGACTGGAACAAGCGCATGTCGCCGGGCGCCAATGAAATCGGCTTCGACCGCTCCTTCCTCATCCCGGCCACCGTGGACCGCACCCCGTGCGTGTTCGTGGCCGATGGCCAAGTGGCCAACCTGGACCCCAATGATCCCGTTTCGGTCAGCTACCGCAAAAAGGTCGGCGACGAGCCGACCGGCAAGGAGCACCCGGAAATGCTCAAGATGGGCCTCACGCTGGGCCACGACGGCACCATCGTCAACGGCATCTCGCGCATCGGCTGGATGACCGGCGGCCAGCAAGCCCGCTGGGTGGACGAGGACATCGCCGATGTGCTGGTGAAGCAGGCCGACCGCTTCATCGAGGACAACAAGGGCCGCCCGTTCTTCCTCTACTTCGCCACCCATGATGTGCATGTGCCGCGCTCGCCCCATGCGCGCTTCGTCGGCCAGTCCGGCATGGGCCCGCGCGGCGATGCGCTTCTGCAGCTCGACTGGCAGGTCGGTGCCCTCCGCGAAGCGCTCAAAAAGCGGGGCCTGCTCGACAACACCCTGATCCTCTTCAGCAGCGACAACGGCCCGGTGCTCGACGACGGCTATGCCGACGACGCCGTGCGCAAGCTGGGCGGTCACAAGCCCGCCGGCACGTGGAAGGGCGGCAAGTACTCGCTGCACGAGGGCGGCACCCGCGTGCCCTTCATCGTCAGCTGGCCGGCCCGCGTCAAGCCAGGCGCCTCGGCCGCCATGGTCGGCCAGGTGGACCTTCTGGCTTCGCTCTCGGCCCTCACCGGCGCTCCGGCCCTGCCGGCCGGCGCCGCGCCCGACTCGCTCAATGTGCTGCCGGCCTTGCTTGGCGATTCCCCCACCGGCCGCGCATGGATTTTGGAGCACGCCCAGGGCCAGGGCAATTCGCTGCGCGCCGGCGATTGGAAGTTCCTGCCCGGCGGCGGCAAGAAAAAGAAAAACGCCGACATGCAGCTTTACAACCTGGCCCAGGATCCGGGCGAAACCCGCAACCTGGCCCAGGAGCAGCCGGCCAAGGCGGGGGAAATGGCGGCGATGCTGGAGAAATTGGAAGGTTCCGAACACACGCGGTGAAAACCCGGTGAATCAGCGCCGTCAACTGCGCCCCACCGAGACATCCGAGCGCGGGGGAGGCCGCCAAGGCACCCAGTCAGGCGGTTCGCTTGTCCGTGCCGGCCGCATGGCCCGGGCATTTGGCTTTCAAGACCTCGCCGCCCGAGCGTGCGCCGGCCAACATCAATGAAGCGAAACGGTCAGCCCGCTTCGCCCGGCGTTTCCCGCAAGATGGCCAAATTTTCCGCCTGGCGCGGATTGGCCGGTCGGATGCGCGGCCAGTCCCAAAAAGCTGGCGGAGATTTGGCCGGGCCCGCCCCCGTGCGCGCCTGCGCTGCGGCCCGGCGGCCGCTTTCTTTACACCGGCTTCAGCTCGCAGGACCGCTTTGCGGCATTGGAAAAGGCGCTGGCAGATGCCCTGCCGCGCATGCTGTCGCACACGGTCATCAGCGGCGGCTGCTGCGCGGCATGAAGAAAACCCCGGGGCGGCCGCTGGCGGGATTTCGCCGGCATCCGCGGGTCCCGAGGTTGCCGCCAACTTGAAAGCGAGAAAATGTCATGCCGCATGTGCTGTTTGCAAAAAAAGCGGCCGGCGTTTTAGACCGCCGGCCGCCCCGGTTGGTGCCGCATGCCAAAGGCCGCTTGTCAATCCAGCCCGCCCTTGACCTGCGCCTCGATCTGCTGGACCTGCGAGGCATACTCCGGGTCCCTGGCACTGCGGTCGTCCACGGTGGTGAGTGAATGCATGACCGTGGTGTGGTCGCGGCCGCCAAAATAGCCGCCGATTTCCTCTAGGCTGAAGCGGGTGTGGCGGCGGGCCAGCCACATGCACAATTGGCGCGGTTCGGTCACCGACTTGTGGCGGCGGCGGCTCTGCAAGTCGGACAGCGGAATGTTGTAATAGGCCGTCACCGCTTCGGTGATGGTCTGCATGGTCACCTGGTTCGAGCGCGGCGCGCTGGCGGATTCACCCAGCACCTCGCGGGCCAGCGCCAGATCCAATTCACGCTTTTGCAGGCGCACATGGCCAAGGATGGTGTTGAGCATCCCTTCGAGCTCGCGGGCGTTGCTGGCGATACGCTTGGCCACCAGCTCGGCCACCTCGGGCGGCAGCGTGACGCCACGCAATTGCGCCTTGCTGCGCAAAATGGCCACGCGGGTCTCAAAGTCCGGCTTGCCGACCCTGGCAACGACACCCCACTTGAAACGGGACATCAGGCGCTCTTCGAGCTCGGGGATTTCCTCCGGCGCGGCGTCCGAGGACAGGATGACTTGTTTCTGCGCTTGGAACAGCGTGTTGAAGGTGTGGAAGAATTCCTCCTGCACCCGCTCCTTGCCGCCAAGGAAGTGGATGTCGTCCACCACCAAAAGGTCCACATGGCGGTACAGGTTGCGAAACTCCAGCATGCGGCCTTCCTGGACGCAGGCGATGAATTCGTTGACGAAGGCGTCGCAGGAAATGTACAGGATCTTGGCTCCGGGACGGCGCTCCAAGACGCGCTGGCAGACGGCCTGCAGGAGGTGGGTTTTGCCCAACCCCACCCCGCCGTGGATGAACAGCGGGTTGTAGGCCTTGCCCGGCTGATCGGCCACCGCTTGGGCGGCGGCATAAGCCAGCTGGTTGTTGCCGCCGGACACAAAGGAGTCGAACGAATAATCCGGCGAAAGAATGAAAGACTCCCCGATATGCGTGGCGGCCAACGTGGCGGCGTTGGCAACCGAAGGTGCACCGGCACCCAGCGCGGCCGCCTCGGCCGGCGCGGCCGGCGCCGGCTGGTGGACGAACTTCACCGCCATCAGGCGGCCGGTCACCTGCTGGGCGGCCTCAGTGAACGGCTCCAGACATTTTTTCTGCAGGAAATCACAGCGCATCGAGGTGTCGGTGCGGATTTGCAGCAAGCCGGCATCCATGGCCAACGGTTCCAACTCCTCAAACCACTTGCGCCAAAGGCCGCTGTGGTTTGTATTTAGATAAGACATGATTTGACGCCAAGAGGCATCGTCTAAACGGGCCATGGGGAAGTTTTCCACAAAAACGGGGACGAATGGGCCAAAGCGGAGGGAGAGGCTAACGCCCGCCTGCATAACCTGTCAACAAGCGATGCCAGACTCCCGACGAGTCTTGTGAGTACTTGGGGATTGTTGGGGAAAAAAGCGGTCATTACCAAAACTTCCCCAGAGGCTAAGCAAGAATCCCCAACGACTACAATACCCCTGATGCTTGACCTTGTACGTACGGTGCGTTTTTGTCTGACCGGACTGCCGGACGAGGCGGCCACGCCCTGCATAAACCCCTACGCCGGGTGGCCGGCCATGCGCGGGCTGTCACGCTATTACGAGCTCACGCTTCATGCCCGGGGCCAAGCCGATCCCCGCACAGGCTACTTTCTCGACATCCGCATGATGGATGCCGCGGTGCGCGAGGCCGCGCTGCCGATTCTGCGCCGCGCGGTGTCCGGCACGCCACAGGATGCCGCGGGCACGCCGATGGGCGCCCTGCTCGCGCAACTTTTGGCGGCCGTGCGCGCGCACTTGGGTCCGTGTGCGCACCGCCTGGAATTGCACCTGACCCCCACCCACACATTGGCCATCGAACAGCCGCCGGAAAAAAGCCCCATGCCCATGCTTGAAATCAGCCAGCAATACGATTTCGCCGCAGCCCACCGGCTGGCCCTGCCCGGGCTTTCCGATGCCGACAATGCGCGCATCTTCGGCAAGTGCAGCAACCCGGCGGGACACGGCCACAACTACCGCCTGGAAGTGTGCGCAAGCGCCGCCGTGGGTCCCGACGGGCACACCCCGCTGACGGGCGACCCCGGCCTCATGGATGCCTGGGTCGATGGCGCCGTGATGCGGCGCCTCGATCACAAGCACTTGAATTGCGACGTGCCGGAATTCAAGGACCGCAATCCAAGCGTCGAACACATCGCGCAACAGGCATGGGCCTGGCTGGCGGCTTCGGCGCCGGCCGGCTGCGTACTGCTTGAAGTGAGCGTGTGGGAAACCGAAAAAACCCGCTGCGTGGTGCGCGGGTGACACACCGGCAGGGAAGGCACCCCGCACTCGTTGTTTTCACTTGAAGCCAAAGCCACCGGTCAAAGCCGGAACTTGACCACGATCTTGCGCACCGGCTTGGGGGCCCCGATCATGAGGCATGGCGCATGCACATCATGCGGAAAAAACACCGCCGCCAGCCCGGGCTCGAGCGTGAAGTAGCAGGGCGTCCTGCCTTCCTGTTCGGGCACGGCGTAAAGGGCCGCATCCGGGGCGTACGGGGTGGTCACCGCCGGCGCGCTGTGGAGGGCGATCCAGCCCACTCGCTCGGCGCCTTCCACCACCACCTGAATGTCGCCATAGGCGCGGTGGCTTTCCCAGATCTGGGCTTCGGGCCGGCGGGTGTCGTAAGCGTCCACAATGACGGCCAGGTCCTCCAAGTCGAAACCCGGCACCGGGTTTTTGCCCTTGGGCAGCGCGTGCAAATCGGCGCGGCGCAAAAAAGCCAATCCGGCCGCCAAGCGCGGGTGGGTGGTGGCATACGCATCGGCCGCTTCGTCGAGTGTCGTCAAAATCATGGGTTCACCCCCATCCAGCCTTCCGGGCTCCACAAACCGGCCCCCTGATGCCTGGCGGCGGCTTCGGCCGTCAAAAAGCGCGCGTGGCCGGCGCGGCTCCAGCCCAGGCCGACCATGGATTCGTTGAGCAGGCGGTTGCCCTTCCACACATAGGCGGCCGAACGGTCGGCACCCTCGAATTGCAGGGTGACTTTGCCGTCGTCAATCATCTTGGCGAGCGCCTCGCGGGCCTGTTCGACTTCGGCGCCGCGGACCGGTGCGCGCACGCCGATCAACCGGACCCTGGCCTGCGCCTTGGTCAGCACCATGTCACCGGAAAGGGCGGACACCTGGGCCGGAACAGCGGCCGTCACCACCGCGAGCGGGGCCGGAACGCGCGGCTTCGTGTTGGCGGGAATGGCTGGGACAGGCGGAACCGCCGAGGCGGGATCAGCCGGGGCGGCCGCCTGGCCGGGCGCCACCGCCCCGTCGCTGGAAACGAAGTCTTTCATGCGCTGCACCATGCCCGGCCGGGCGGATGGACCGCCGCTTGCGGCGGCGGGCTCCTTGGAGGATTGGCCAAAGAAATACGCCCCCGTGGCGACGGCGGCAAGAATCAGCACAAAACCGACCGGTTTGAGAATGTTCGACATGAGGTTTTATCGGCGATTGGCCGCCGGCGGGTGCAATGTGAGGGGCATCCCCCAAGCCTTACTGCGCCGGCAACGCCCCGGTATCGGCGCCCTTGACCCACCAAACCGCCTTGCCCACGAAGAACGGTCCGATGGATTCAAGATAGACCGAGGTCTGCTTGGTCTTGCGCATGGTGGCCACCAAGATGGACAGCGGCGCCAAATCCTTGCCGAGCAGGCCGATGACAAAATCATTGTCGGCCCCGCCCAAGCCACGGCAATCCAGGCGGATGTCGCGGGCCAAGCCCGAGGCGCCGAAGCGAAAGCCGATTTCGCCATGCTCCTTCAAAACGGCCATCTGGTCGTCACGGGAAAGCGTCTCGAATTCGCCGGCCCGACGCAGCGGATACCACACATGCCAAGGGGTTTCGGCATCCAAGGCGTGGCGGGTGTGGCGGCCGACCAAGGCCTCGTCCAGATCCGGCTCGTAACCCAGCGCGTAGGAGCGGCCGAGCATGGTGTATTCCGGCTTGAGGGTGAGGGTGGAAAACAGCGAAGTCCGCAGCACCGGCCGCATGCGCACCAGGAAATCATCCGGATTTTCGCTGAACGTGAGCAGTCCAACCCCCTGGGGGTCGTTGGCATTCTCATAAAGCACATGCGAAAGCCCGGTGTTGCGCAGGGCGTCGGCCAGCCGGGCATGGTCGGCGCGCCAACCGCTGAAAACCAGCAATTGCATGAATAGGCGGCGGTCGCTCTTGGTGCCGTTGGCACCGCGTTCGGAAAGGTCCAGTGGTTCGGCGGTGGGTCGCATGGGAGGATAGGGTAACAATTTGCCAGATGGCGCAATACACCGCCCTCCGGCGCGGCCGGACTGCATCCCCACAAAACGGCCTGCGCTCGTTACAATCCGCCCCCCTTCTCACCACGGCCCTGTGGCGGAACTGGCAGACGCAGCGGATTCAAAATCCGCCGCCCCCTAAAGGCTTGAGGGTTCGACTCCCTCCGGGGCCACGAAAAAACACCGCGTTTTGGCGCGGTGTTTTTTATTTGAAGTGACGCGAGTTATGGCGGCCTCGGTCTCGCGCGTCGTGTTTGCCGTGCGTCAATTTTGAGGCCGACTGTAGAACAAAAGTCCGCTGCACAAGGCCAAACTGTAGAAGGAATGTAGAAAAACCTGACCCGAACATCTTTCTGAGTCCGCTGCCCTTTTCTACAGTTGTCCGCCGCTTTTTCTACAGTTTGCTGAGCACTCAAAGTGACCTTGATAGGTAAAAAAAAGAGGTGCCCCCAACCGGGGGCACCTCTTCGCTGAACGATGTTCTCAACCTCCTATGCGCTGACCTTGAGTCCAGCTTTGTCCTCATCTGGACGATCGACCTTCGGCAGGCCCGGCACCGACTGCGCCGCCTTCTGAAGCCTGACATGGGCGTAGCGCTTGAAGGTCAGTTCCGGGCTGCCGTGCCGGGCCAGTTGCATGGCCGTGGCCGCGTCGGTTCCGCTGGCAACCACCTGGGTGATGAAACTGTGCCGGAGCCCGTGGAAATCCCCCCGCTCGCCCTGGCTGTTGTTGGGCAGCAGGTAGTCCGATGCCTCCCGCTCCGCCCGGTCAGCCTTCGTCTTGCCTTCGGCCACCCATTTGGCCCGGGCGACCACCATGTCCGCATGCAACATCAAGGCCGTCCGCTTGTTGAGGGCGGGGAAGACCTGGGTGCGCGGCGCCTTGGTCATCAGGATCGGCCTGAACAGGTCCGCCAGCTCCGGCGGGATGGGCTGAACATCGCGCCGCCGGTGCTTGGAGTACCCAGCCTGAACCGTCACGGTCGGCGGAGTGCCTGCAAGATCGAAATCCTCCCTGACCAAGTGTCGGATCTCAGAGGCCCGCAGCCCGGTCGCCCAAGCTAGCCGGTAGACCATGGCGCGCTCCGAGCCGGTGAACTTGCCTCGGACCTTTCCTGCC
>CANIYR010000085.1 GCA_947471825.1 Phycisphaeraceae bacterium
AGGCCCTTTTGGGACAGCAGGCGGTTGATTTCCTCGAGCGAGGCTTCGCCAAAATTGCGCGAAGCGCGAATTTCGGATTCGGTGGTTTTGGCCAGATCGCCCAAGGTGCGCACGCCGACCTTGCGCAAGAGGTTCTTGGTCTTGAGGGACAGGTCGAAATCGGTGACCGGGGTGTTCATGAGTGAGGAGTTTGGATCGTCCTTGGACGGTTCTTCAATCATCATGGCCTTGGATGCGCGCACATCCTTGAGATAGAGGCGGGCGCGGCCGTGGTTGGGATTGGCGGCCAGCACGCGGCGCAGGCACCGTTCGGCTTCGGCCAGGCGGCCGGCGTCTTCGAGCAACACGGCAAAGTTGACCAGCGCGGAAACCGGCGCGGATTCCTTGCTGCAAATGGCTTCGTAGGCGGCCAAGGCGGCGTCCTCATCACCAAGCTGGTCGGCGTGCACGGCAAATTGGAATGCCGCTTTGGTGTTTGACGGCGATGCTTCGTAAGCTGCTTTGTGGGATGCGAGCGCGCTGGCGCGTTCGGAAACGGCGGTGGGGGCGATGGACTTGCTCAACAAAAGACTCCGGATTAAAGGCAGAGACGGGCCGAATGGGATAAGGCCGTGAATTGTACTCTTTTGGCGTCATTTCGTCCCCGCCCCCGTTCGCCGGGCGGGCGGCTTTCGGCGTTCCTTGCGCGGACGGGGCCTGCCGGCGGCAATGGGGCGGGCTGCCGCCGGCCGCCTTGCGCCTTTCAGGGACGAAAAAGCCTTGAAACATTTTGTTTCAAGGCTTTTGGGTTGAAGAGGGAAACGGGGGTCGAACCCGCGACATGCAGCTTGGAAGGCTGCCGCTCTACCACTGAGCTATTCCCTCGGGTGGAAAGAATCCGGGCGGAATTGTAGGGTAACAGACCGCAAATGCAACAACGCCCCGGCGGGCCGGGGCGTTGTCGCGTCCGGCTTTTACCGCCTCAGAGCGCGGCGACCAGCTTGTTGAGGCCGTCCAGCTTGCCCTCGATGTCCGCCACCAGTTTGAACTGGTTGCGGGCGCGGTCCAGGTTGTGGTTGGGGCGGGCGGTCTTGAAGTACGCATCGCCGTCAAGATGGTCGGTCAGAAAGCGCATGCCGCACTCCATGGTCAGCAGTTTGCCGGAGAAGGCCAGCAGGTCTTTTTCATAAGCATTGAGGAAGCCGCCGGCGGAACTCATGTAGCCACGTGCCAGGGCTTCAAAATACGCCTCCTGCAGGTAAACCTTGGAGAGGTCGGTTTCGTCCTCCTTCGAGGGGGAGGTTGAGGTGCGCACCATGTCGCCGAAGTCGTACAGGGCGGAGCCGGGCATCGAGGTGTCGAGGTCGATGACGCAAATGCCCTCCTGGGTTTTGTCGTCAATCAGCACATTGTTGAGTTTGGTGTCGTTGTGGGTCACGCGCTCGGGGATGCGGCCGGCCTTGATGTGGTCCACCACCAGGCTGCAGTCCTTTTCGCGGGCCAGCAGGAATTCCACCTCCGCCTTCACATCCTTGGCCCTGTTGCGACTGTCGGCGGCCAGGCTCTTTTGGAAGGCCGCAAAGCGCGCAGTGGTGTTGTGGAAGTTGGGGATGGTCTCCACCAGCCGCCCGCCGGGCAGGTCCACCAGCAACTTCTGGAAGGCGCCGAAGGAGCGCGCGGCCTGGAACGCCTGGCCGGTGTTCTCAATCACGTCGTAGCCGCGGGCACCCTCGACAAAGATGTAGGTGCGCCACACGTTGTTCTCGGCATCCACCAGCCAGTCCTGGCCGTCTCTGGCGGGAATCAGGGTCATGGCGCGGCGGGTGGCGTCGGGCGCGCCGGATTCGCGCAGTGCGGCCTGCGAATGGCGGCAGATGCGCGACACATTTTCCATCAGGCCCAACGGGTTTTTGAAGATGTTGTGGTTGATGCGCTGCACGATGTAGCGCACGCGTGCGGCGCCTTGGTCGAAGACGGCGCAATAGGTGTCGTTGATGTGCCCGCTGCCGTAGGGTTGGGCATCGACGAAGTCGCCATGGATGTGGAATTGGGCGGTGATGCGGCGAACATCGTGTCGGGTGGTGGTGGGGGCCATGGGGGCAATCTCGGGGGTGGGCGGGCGCCGGAAAAAGGGTTGGTCACGCCCAGAGTTGGCTTGGATACTCGCCGGCTTTCACCAGTCCGCGAATGCTGTCGACCACCATCGGACGATCTTCGCGGTAGGTGACGCCAAACCAGCTTGAAGAGGTCGGCAGCACCCGCACGGTTGCTTTTTTCTCGCCGATCAGGTCGTTGACGGCGGACGGCAGGTAGCACTCGGCCTTGATGTTGCCGATGTTTTGGGAGAGGAAGCGGCCGAATTTTTCCTCCAGGTGGCCGAACAGGTCGGTCTGGAAGCCCCAGCAATTCATCGACACGGTTTCCGCGCCTGAAAGCGGGCGGTAGGCGCCGTCGGCATCCTTGTTGCGGGCGCCGCCGCCGGTCTTTTCAATGGCCGTCAATTCCTCGATGGAGGTGAGCAGGCCGCCTGCGTCGGCCCGGCAGACGCCGCGGGCGACGGTGCCGTTTTCGGAGAGGGTGTTTTTGAGTTGGAAACCGACCATGGCGTAGGTGCCGGCCGGCTTGGGCGCGGCAAGGAAAAGTCCGAGCGATCGGTAGGTGTCGCGGCCGTAAAAGTCATCCGCATTGATCACTGCGAACGGGTCCCGGACCTGTTTGCGCGCGCAAAGCACGGCGTGGGCGGTGCCCCACGGTTTCACGCGGTCCGCCGGAAGCGTGAAGCCGGCCGGCAGCGCATCGCGTTCCTGAAAGGCGTAGGACACATTGATCTGCCTTTCAAAGCGCTTGCCGAGGATTTCCCGAAAGTCGGCTTCGATGTCTTTCCTGATCACAAAGCACACATTGTCGAAGCCGGACCGCTTGGCATCGAAAACGCCGTAATCAAGCACGGCCTCGCCGCTGGGGCCGACCGGGTCCATTTGTTTGAGGCCGCCGTAACGGCTGCCGACGCCCGCCGCGAGAACAAGAAGGGTTGCCATGGGAGTGGTGAAAAAGGCCGGGAAGTGTGGATGATGCCGCATTCTAGGGGTTCATTTCCGCCCTTTGCGGCACGGCGAAAAAAAAAGGACGGGTGCCGCTGGGGCACCCGTCCTTTATAAGGCATAAGAGGCGGATCAGCCGACCAGGAACTTCTTGAACGCCTTGATTTCGGCGCCCTTGGGCAGGATGGCCTTGACCTGCTGCTTGTCGTCCAGGACGAACGGCTGGCGCAAGAGGGCCACGGAATCCACGAACTTGGCCAGTTTGCCGATGGCGATCTTCTCGGCGATTTCCTGGGGCTTGCCGGAGGCCTTGGCTTCCTCGACGGCGATGGCCTTTTCCTTGGCCACGAGGTCGGCCGGCAGGTCGGCTTCGTTGAGGCCCAGGGGCGCCGGAACCGCGGCCACGATGTGCATGCCGAGGTTGGAGAGGGTCTGCGCGTCCACGCCGCCGGTGGTGTCCACGATGGCGCCGACCTTGCCGGTGAAGTGGACGTACGTGCCGACCTTGTGGCCTGCGCCGCCGTACACCACGCCCTGCTTGAATTCCATGGTTTCGCCGAACTTGATGCTGATGCCGCCGATCAGGGCGGTCATTTCCGGGGTGCAGGTGACGACGCCGACATCCTGGGCCAGCGCGAGGTTGGCCAGCTGCTGGGCCACGGCCTTGAAACCGTCGTTCTTGGCGGTGAAGTCGGTTTCGGTGTTGAGCTGCACCATCGCGGCTTTGCTGCCGTCGGCGGAAATGGCCACGGCCACCTGGCCTTCCGAGCTGGTGCGGTCGGTGCGGCCGGCCATCTTGGCGCCGTATTTCTTGCGGACGATTTCGCCGGCGAGTTCCATGTCGCCGTTGGCTTCGGTGAGGGCTTTCTTGCATTCCATCATGCCGAGGCCGGTGGCGTTGCGGAGGTCGTTGACTTGGGCGGCGGTGATTGCCATGGGGATGTTCCTGGATTGTGTGCGCGGCGGTTTGCCGCGCGGGGGATGAAAAAGGGGAAAAGAAAAAGGGCTGGCGGGAATCTTCCGCCAGCCCTTCGATTTGCTGGCTATTCATGGTCGGCCGCTTGACGGCAGTTGCGACCCTTCATCACGCCGAGAACTGCGCGCGGCTGGAGCGGCGGCGCGGGGCGCCCTTGTCTTCCTTGGCTTCCGGAGCGCCCTTGTCGGCCGCGCCATGGTCGCCCTTGGCCTTGGTCTCGACGACCTTGCGGCCCTTCTTGCCTTCATTGGCGGCTTCGGCCAACTGCGACACGATGATGTCGATGGCGCGGATGGCGTCGTCGTTGCCGGGGATGGGCAGGTCCACCATGTCCGGGTTGGCGTCGGTGTCGATCAGGGCGATGACCGGGATGCCCAGCTTCTTGGCTTCCTTGGCCGCGTTCAATTCATAGGAGACGTCGACGATGAACATCGCGCCGGGCATCTTGTTCATGTTGCGGATGCCGCCCAGGTTGCGGGTGATCTTGGCCTTTTCGCGGTTGATCTTGGCGCCCATCTTCTTCGAATACTTGGCGTCGCTGCCGCCTTCGGCGATCTGCTCGAGTTCGACCAGGCGCTTCAGGCGCAGGCGGATGGTGGTGAAGTTGGTCAGCGTGCCGCCGAGCCAGCGGTCGCACACGTAGGGCATGTCGCAGGCCTTGGCCTGGGTTTCGATGATGGCCTTGGCCTGGCGCTTGGTGCCGACGAACAGCACGTCCTTGCCTTCCGAGACGATCTTCTGGACGAACTTCTTGGCGAGCAGGATGCCCTTGACGGTTTCCTTCACGTCAATGATGTGGATCTTGTTGCGCTTGCCGAAGATGTACGGACCCATCTTCGGGTTCCAGTGGGTCGACTTGTGACCGTAGTGGATGCCGGAGTCCACCAGGTCTTTGACCAGGGTGGCGGCGGTGGTGGGGGCCTTGGCGGCGGGGGCGGTGGCTTCGACAACGGCGGTTTCCGACATGATGCTCTCCTTAAAGAGGCTGGGTGCGGGGCTTGCGCTGCCTGTGATGGCCGAGCGCCCGCTTGGCATGTGATCCCGTTTTGGCGTCATTTGCCGCATGACACGGGTGCTTCTTTACAAAAAGAAGCATGGTTGGGTCGTCCGAACACCGGACGAAGGGGTGGAAAGTATAGGGTCTGGCGCGGGGTCGGGCAAACGGCCAAGGCATCCAAACGACAATCCCCGGCGGTAAGCCGGGGATTGTTGTTATAGCGGGGGTAGGATTCGAACCTACGACCTCCGGGTTATGAGCCCGACGAGCTACCAGGCTGCTCTACCCCGCAATCAGGTAGGGCGCGCATGGTAGCCGTTGCCCGCCCTTGCGTCAAACGCTTGCCCTGAAAAATAACCGGCCGCGCGCGGGGCCGCGGGCCCGGCCTGCGGCGGGACAAATAAGTTTGGTGTGTGCGTGCGCGCCAAGTTAGGATTAACCCCGGCCAAGGACGGCCCACCCACACCCATACGACTTCAAGGAATCAAATGGCTCTTTCAAAAAAGAACGCTCCCAAGCCCGAGCGCCGCTGTTTCGTGCTTGATACCAATGTTTTGCTTTACAACCCGCATGCCGTCCATGTGTTTGACGAGCATGAACTGGTGATCCCCTTCACCGTGCTGGGCGAATTGGACAAATTCAAGAAGGAAAACACCGAAGTCGGCCGCAACGCCCGCACCATCATCCGCGAACTGGACAAACTGCGGCTGGAGGGCACCCTTTCCAAGGGCGTGCCGGTGGGCGACCGCGGCGGCTCGGTGCGGGTGGCTTTCGACGAGGGCGTGATGCCGGCCTGGGGCAGCAGCGGATCGCCCGACGACCGCATCATTTCCGTGGCCTACGCACTGCACCAGCAGGGCAAGCCGGTGACGATGATTTCCAAGGACATCAATGTCCGCCTGAAGAGCGACGCCCTGGGGCTGCGCACCGAGGATTTCGAGAACCAGAAGGTGGACGCCGACCAGCTGTACACTGGCTTTGCCGAGGTGTTGGTGCCCGACGCCCTGATCAACCGGCTGCACAAGGAAAAACAGCTGCCGATTGCCGAGCTCAAAAACAACAAGCCGCTCCCCAACCAGTTCGTCATGCTGGTGTCCGACACCGCGCCCAACCACAAGGGCATGGCACGTCGCGTCGGCGACAACGATTTCATCATGCCTGTTTCCGGATCGCGCAAGGCGGTGTACGGCATTGTCGGCCGCAACGCCCAGCAGACCATGGCCCTCGACCTTTTGATGGACGATGACGTCAAACTGGTCACCCTGATCGGCTCGGCCGGCAGCGGCAAAACCCTGATGGCGGTGGCGGCGGCCATGGCCAAGACCTTTGTGGAGACGCGCTACGACAAGGTGCTGGTGGCCCGCCCGATCATGCCGATGGGCCGCGACATCGGTTACCTGCCCGGCGACAAGGATGAGAAACTGTCGGTGTGGATGCAGCCCATCTTCGACAATTTGACCTGCCTCATGAGCAACCGCGGCGAGCCCGGGGGCCAGCAGGCCGACAGCAAGCCGACCGAAAGCCGCATCAAGCAGCTGATGGCCGGCGGACAGCTGGTGATGGAACCCCTGACCTACATCCGCGGCCGCTCCATTCCGCACCAGTTCCTGATCATCGACGAGGCGCAGAACCTCTCGCCGCACGAGGTCAAAACCATCATCTCGCGCGTGGGCGAGGGCACCAAGATCGTGCTGACCGGCGACATTGACCAGATCGACAACCCTTATCTCGATGCGTCGAGCAACGGCCTGTCCTACTGCATCGACCGCATGAAGGGCCAGCCCCATGTGGGCCATGTGACGCTGATCAAGAGCGAGCGCAGCGAACTGGCTTCGCTGGCGGCGGCGCTGCTTTGAGGAGATTTGGTGCGAGCGCAAACGAAAAAGGCGGGCCATCGGCCCGCCTTTTTCGTTGGTCATGTCGGTTGGTTCACTTGGCAGAAATCGGCTTTTCCGCCAGCGCTTTTTCAATCGCCGCCACCACTTCCGGCTTGCGCGGATCCACATTGGGCTTGAAGCGGGCGATGACCTTGCCGTTGCGGTCCACCAGGAATTTGGCGAAATTCCATTCAATGTCGCCCTTAAGCGACAGGTTGGTTTCGTGCGCATCCTTGTGGGCCGTGGTGCTGGTCAGGAACTGGTAAAGCGGGCAGATGTCGGCACCCTTGACCGAAGCCTTGGCCATCAGCG
>CANIYR010000086.1 GCA_947471825.1 Phycisphaeraceae bacterium
AGACCCGCAACACCCGCCTGCCATTGGTCGGCACCATCGCCGCCGGCAGCCCGATCGCGGCCATCCAAGACACCGAGCATCTGGACTTGGAAGAGGTGTTCGCCCCCCAGCCCGGCGGCAGCAAGCGCTTCGTTCTCAAAGTCCGCGGCGACTCGATGATCGAGGACCAAATCGCCGATGGCGACTATGTGATCTGCGAGCAACGCAGCGCGGCCAGGAACGGCGAAATCGTGGTGGCCCTGACCGGCGACGGCGACGCCACCCTCAAGCGCTATTTCAAGGAAGGCGACAAGATCCGCCTGCAGCCGGCGAATTCGACCATGCAGCCGATGATCTACCCCGCCGGGCAGATCCAAGTGCAGGGGGTTTGCGTGGGCGTGGTGCGGGCGTATTGACTGAAATTCCGGCATCCTGCCGGTAAAAACGAAGAGATTCCACCGAAACGCGGCCGCAAGGCCGCGTTTTTGATTGGGTTGGGAACATGGACACATACCTACAATCCGGCCATGACTTCCCCCACCAAACTGGCCGTTGGCGCACTGGCCCTGACCGCGCTACTGATCGCGCCGCACCCGGCCCATGCCGACGGATGCTCCTTCCCGCGCATTGAAAAGGCACAGGTGGAAATGGCCGACCAGCGGGCGATCATCCATTTCGATGCGGCCAAGGGCGAAGAGACACTCATCATTGACACCCAGATCAAACCCGTGCAGGGGACTGCCGCCGGCGCAGTAAGCCAGGAAGCCTACGCTTGGGTGGTGCCGCTGCCGAATGTGCCGACGGAGGTGAAGGGGAGCACGGTGGGGGCACTGGACACGCTGCAATCGTTGACGGCGCCGAGGGTGGAGACGAAAAGAGCGCTTAATTTCGTAGGGGTGTGGCTGTTTGGCATCGCATTGGTGCTGGCTGCCATGATTGTCAACAAGAAGCCTTGGCTGAATGTTTTGATGGGCTTTGCTTTGTTTCTCTGTGTGACCTGTTTGTGCCTCATCCCAACGCTCGGCGCCGCCGGCGGGGGATCGGGCAGCGAGAGTACCGTCACCCTGCACCGCCAGGAAACCATCGGCGCCTATGACACCGCCGTGCTGACCGGGGAGGATGGCGCCGGCGTGACCGCGTGGTTAAAAACCAATGGATATGCCATCCCGCCCAAGGTGGCGCCCGTCATGGCGCAATTGGCCAAGGAGAAATGGTGTTTTGTGGCCATGAAGTTGCACGACTCCGGCACGGCGGCGCACCCGCACCCGATGAAGTTCGTGTTCCCGGCCAAGCAGGCGGTTTACCCGATGCGTTTGACCGGGGCAGGGCAAACTTCGCCGCTCACGGTGGATTTATTCGTGCTGGGGGATCAGGAGGCGGAGGCGGACGGCTTTCATTCGGGGTGCGCGGTGGCATCCCGTCCAAATATCGAAGCTGAAATGGCCCAAGGCTCCGTCTCCGTATCCCGTCGCGGCCTTGGCGACTTGCCCTTGGCCCACCCGGCATTGCTGCCTTTTTCCCGAAAAACGAGCGCCGTCACTTGGCTCCGCGGAACAGTTCCCATTTCCCTGATGGACCATGACTTGCACCTCTCTTGGAAACCCCTGGATTCCCACCAAGACTTCTTCTACACCACAGGAGTTGCCGCCCTCTATGGCTGCGACACGGCACTGGTCATCTTCGTCATTCCTTTGCTGTGGGTGGCTGAACTGATCCGTACCAAACGCTGGAACCGCATCAAGCGCACGCTCCAAATTGGCGTCGGCATTGCCTTGCTGGCGGGTGTCGGTGTGTTTGCCGGACTACCAAAGACCAAAGCGGCCTCCGATGGTCTCAGTTGGTGGCATATGTCTTGGGCTCAAGACTATGGCATATGCGTACTGGGCGACGACCTGAACAACACCCCTCCCGCCACCGTCCGCAATGCCGCATGGGTCGACTCTGTTGTAAAACAAGCAGCCCAACAAACAGATGGAGATCGCTCGATACATCAAATGGCATTTCTCCTCCACGAAGGCGACTCCCCCCTAGGCTACACCGTCCAAGGCGAAGGCGACAGTCTGAAAGTCTATTTCCACGATTTGGCCGGCATGCAACACCTGATCTGGCCGGTTCCCGAAAAGCAATAACAAACGCATTCCCCCCTATGCTTCCCCCATGCCTCCCCCCCTCCCCCTCTTCTTCTCCGCCTTCGAGCCCTCCGGTGACCGGCTGGCCGCCGCGCTCATTGCGGAAATCAAACGCCGCGAGCCGGAACGCGTGGTCTACGCCTACGGCGGGCCGATGATGGAGGCGGCCGGGGCACAACTGCTGGAGCGGACCACCGACCATGCCGTGATGCTGCTCGATGCGGCCAAGGAGTTTCTCAACCACAGGCGGCGGGTGGCCCGGCTCAAGGCGTGGTTCAAGACCCATCCCATATCCGCGTTCATCCCGGTGGACTCGCCGGCGGCGCATTGGGTGATGTGCAAGGCGGTGCGCGCGGGCTGCCCGAGCGCCAAGGTGATCCACTTGGTCTGTCCGCAAGTCTGGGCCTGGGCCCCGTGGCGGGTGAACTGGCTTAAGAAATTGACGGACAGGGTTTTGTGTCTCTTGCCATCGGAGGTGGATTTCCTCAAACAACACGGTATTCCGGCCTCGTTTGTGGGTCACCCCGTCTTTGAAGAAGTGAAAATCGCGCCGCCGCCGGCACCGCCAGGCACCTTCCCGGCAGCCGATCCCGGCGCGCCCAAGATCGCCATCCTGGCCGGCTCGCGCAAGAAGGAAGTGCTGCACAACCTGCAAACTTTCGCGGAGGTGTTCCGGCAGGTGCGCGTGAAGCACCCCAGCGCGGTCGGCGTGCTTTGCATGCGCCGCGAAGCGGATGCCCAGTGGATGAATGAAGCAGCCGGCGGGGCGGCATTGCCGGAGGGGCTGCACGCCATCTCCGGGCTGACTCCCCAGGCTTGGGAATGGTGCGACGCCGGCCTGGTCAAGAGCGGCACTTCGACTCTGGAAGCGGCGGCCCACCGCGTGCCCTTGGTCATGATGTTCAATGTGGTGCCTTGGAAGTGGTTGTGGTTCATCGCCAGCCGCACGCTGATCAGGACGCGCACCTTCGGATTGCCGAATCTGATCGGACAATCGCTGGGCTTGGGGCGGGTGTGCCCGGAGTTCTGCCCGCACTTCGGCGACCCGGCTCCGGTGGCCGCGGCCTTCCTGCCGCTCTTGGAAAAGGAAAGCCCGGAGCGCCTGGGGCAGTTGCGCAAATTTGATGCGATCGCGGCCGCTTTCGCCGGCAAACACTTCGCCAAAGACGGGGCGGATGCGCTGCTGGATGAACTGAAAAACGCCTGAAAAAAGGCAAATCATGGCAAAAAGAAGCCCCCGCCAAACGGCGGGGGCTTGTAGGCATCCGGCATTAATCGAAACAAAAGAGAAGTGAATCAAAACCAACCAGAATCAACTGAATTTATCAGGCCTTCGGAGCGGCGGGAGCCTTCTTCACGGCCTTCTTGACGGCCTTCTTGGCGACCTTCTTGGCGGGAGCCTTCTTGGCGGCTGCCTTCTTCACGACTTTCTTAGCGACTTTCTTAGCGACTTTCTTTGCGGCTTTCTTTGCGACCTTTGCCATGATGTTGAATCCTTTCGGGATTGCGAGTGGAGGACCGGATATGCCTTATGGGTGACAAATGTAACAACTCATATGCATGCCCGTCAAATTCTTTTTTGTTTTTTTGTGGAAAACATTGCCGCGCACATGCGCGCGGCATGCGGCCCGGGAGTCTTTGAACAAGGTGTTTTTGCCGCCGCATGATGCGTGCGCGCACGCCGCAAAAACTTCGCGCCACATTTCCATCGCGCGATGGGGTGAATAAAAAACACCTTGTTTTATAGTACATTCACACACCATGACAACCCACACGCCAAGCATTGCGGATCTCGACCACACCCATCTGTGGCATCCTTTCACCGCCATGAAGGAGTGGCGCCAGGAGGCGCCGCTGGTCATTGAACGCGGTGAAAAATTTTTTCTTTTTGATGCCGACGGCAACCGTTTCATCGACGGCGTGTCATCCCTTTGGTGCAATGTGCACGGCCACAACGTCCCCGAAATCGATGCCGCCGTCATCGATCAGCTTGGAAAAATCGCCCACACCACGCTCCTGGGCTTGTCTTCGCCGCCGGCCATCCGCCTGGCGGCCCAATTGTGCGGATGCGCACCAAAGGGCTTGAACAAAGCCTTTTTCTCGGATAGCGGCGCCACGGCCGTCGAGGTCGCCTTCAAGATGGCGGCCGGCTTCTGGTTCCACTCGGGCCGGCCGGAAAAGAACCGCTTCATCGGTTTGGCCGGCGCGTACCACGGCGACACGGCCGGTGCGATGAGCGTGGGCTACTCCGATTTGTTCCACCGCCCGTTCAAACCGATGACCTTCGTGGTGGATTGGTTCCCCTCGCCGGACGCGCTGCGGCCGGCCGAAGGCCGCGCGGGACCGCGCCCGCACGAGGCCCCGCGGGGCATGTGGCCGAGCGAGTGGGAGCCGCTGGCCCAAGCGGCCGGCGACCACTCCCTTTGCGAACTTCGCCGGATGCTGGAGCAGGATGCGGGCAGCGTCGCCGCGGTGTGCATTGAACCGGCCATGCAGGGCGCCGCCGGCATGGTCTGCCAGCCGAAGGGTTTCCTCAAACGGGTGGAGCAACTCTGCCGTGCGCACGATGTGCTGCTGATCGCCGACGAAGTCGCCACCGGCTTCGGCCGCACCGGGAGCCTGTTCGCCTGCGACGGCGAGGGCGTGCAACCCGACCTCTTGGCCTTGGCCAAAGGCATCTCCGGCGGCTACCTGCCGCTGGCAGCCACGCTCGCCACCGATGCCGTCGAACAGGCCTTTTGCAGCGCCGGCGAGGAACGCAGAACTTTTTTCCACGGACACACTTACACCGGAAATCCGCTGGCCTGCGCGGCCGGGCTGGCTTCGCTGGCCTTGTTTCAAAAACCGCCCGCAGGCAGCGCCTTCCCCGATGTCCTCTCGCACGCGCGCGCCTCGGCGCAAATCATCGCCCGCGAGCTCGATGCCCTGCGCGGCAACCCGCATGTGCTCGATGTGCGCCAGCGCGGCCTCATGGTCGGCATCGAACTGGGCCGGCGCCATGCCGACGGCTCGGCCGCACCCTTTGATTTTTCCAAACGCACCGCCCATGCCATCTGCCGGCAATTGCGCGATGAAGGGGTGATCGTCCGCCCATTGGGTGATGTGCTGGTCTTGATGCCGGCACCGGCCATGCCGCATGACCTGGTGGCGGAACTGGCCGGAAAGATGGTGAAGGCGGTCGAGGGCTGGCGGTTTTGAGGTCGGCGGCCGGTCATGGCGCGCCGGGCAAGTCAGATCGCGGGGGCGCCCATGCCGTTCCATCGCGCCCGGTGCAGTTCCTCCAGCAGCACATCCACCCTGTCCGGGTTGAGGTAGACGCTGGCGAAACGCAAAAATGCCACATGGTCCAGGAGTTTTAACCGGTCGATCATCATCAAGCCGATGTCGGCGGAAGGCACTTCCTTGCCGCCGCGCTTGAGCAATTCCTCCTCCACCTCATCAACCAGCTTTTCCAATTGCACCTCCGAAACCTGGCGCTTGTAACAGGCGATGCGCAGGCCCTTGAGGATTTTTTCCCGCTCATAGGGCACGCGGGAACCGTCTTTTTTGACGACCGACAGATTCACCCGCGCCTCGATGCGCTCAAAGGTGGTGAATCGGTGGAAACATGCCTGGCACTCGCGCCGGCGGCGGATAAGCCGGCCTCCTTCCGCATCGCGGGAGTCGAGGACTTTGTCATTGTCGGCTTGGCACAAAGGGCAGCGCATGGGGGGAGGGTCGGCTTTAGCCGGCCAGTTGGATGAAAGAACAGGAAAGGATATCGGGCCTCTTGCCAAATGAAAGACCGTGAACTTGATTCTTTTTTCGCGAAACCACCCGCAAAGATCGGCCAAAGCCGACTCTCCATCACCCCGGAACGCCGAGAATCTCCCACCTGTACATCACCTCCACCTTGGCCCGCGCCCACGGGGTCTTGCGCAAAAAAGCCAGGCTGGACTTCAAACTGGGCTCATGGGTGAAGCAGCGCACCGGGATGCGCCGGCCCATTTCTTCCCAGCCGAGCTTGGCTTCAAGGGAAAACAGCATCTTTTCAAGGGTGATGCCGTGCTGGGGGTTGGTGGGGTGGGAACTGATCATGAGGGAACCTTATCCGGCGCCATGCAACTTCACATACTCCGCATGCTCCATCAGCGCACCCACGCGGTGCAGCTCCATGAAACCCCAAATGGCGACCAAGTTAAGCGCAGCCACGGCGGTGGCCGTGAAACGATCCTTGGCCGGTTCATACAGGATACCCGCCCCTATCCCCAAGGCACCCCCGATGCAGGCCGCAACATACAAAGCGATGAAGCCGCCGTCAGGCAACTGGCTGGGCACGGTGGCCACATCGGGCTTGTGATCGCGGATAAACGGATAGAAATGGCAGGTAAATAGCGTCCAAAGCGACGCGGCGCTGATGCCGGAGAGAACGACCAAGACAAGGTGAAGTTTGCGCATGGGGCAGACTCTACCGCCCAAGGCGGCATGGGACAACCTTTTTTGGCGACAAAAAACCGAAGTATCATCATGGCATGCCAACTATGACGAATACTCCGCAACCACCTCGTCAGCTAACAACCGAGGAGATGACACTTGTGGAATGGCTCCTCCACCATGGAGTTCCACATGCTCCCTCGTTCCTGCCGCAACTTGCCACTTTGCGTTGCACCAATTGTTCATGCGGATGCGCAAGCATCGATTTTTATCGCGGTCCCGGTGGAATGGATATTTTGGCGGACTATGGCTGGAAAAATTCTACCGGTCATTTTTTCGGCATTTATATCTGGGCGGAAAATAGACAACTTGCCGGCTTGGAGGTGTGGTCCGTGGATGGAGAGGAAACGCCGATGGAACTTCCCCCTATTTCCGAGCTTTATCCGATGGCAGAAACACAACAACCCTGAATTTGAACTCAGGGTTGTTGTGTTTTGATTCATCTACCAACCGGATTTTTCATCCCTCACAGCGCCGCCACGGCCTTGCTGATGCCCACCGGGTCCAACCCTTGGTGCACCATCTGCTGCCACAGGCCGCCGCAGCCTTCCTGGTGGGTGCCCAGGTTGTTGTACTTGCCTTTGAACCCGTG
>CANIYR010000087.1 GCA_947471825.1 Phycisphaeraceae bacterium
CGTGAGCCTGGACGGCTCGATGGCCGGCCTGATCGGCCTGCGCGACCAGCCGCGGGCCGACAGCGCCGAGGCGGTGCGCAATTTGCGGGCCTTGGGGCTAGGCCCCCTGACCATCCTCTCCGGCGACCATGCGCGTGCGGCGGCGGCGGTGGCGGCGCTGGTGGGCATCGACAAGGTGGAGGCCGGCCTTTTGCCCCAGGACAAGCTTGACCGCATCGCGGCTTTGAGCCAAAGCGACGGACCGGTGGGCATGGTCGGTGACGGCGTGAATGACGCGCCGGCCCTGGCCCGGGCGGACCTTGGCATCGCCATCGGCGCCATGGGCACGGCGGTGGCCATCGAAACGGCCGACATCGTGCTGATGGGCACCGATTTGAAGCGCCTGCCGCGGGCCATCGCCCTGGCCCGCCAAGTGCGCCAAATCATCATCCAGAACCTGGTCATTGCCTTTGGTGTGATGGCGGTGGTGGCGCCGCTGGGTGCGCTGGGTTATGCGGACTTGGGTGTGGCGGTCATCCTGCATGAGGGCTCCACGGTGGTGGTGGTGCTCAACGCGCTGCGCCTGTTGCGGGCCCAGCGCGACTGAAGCGGCACGGGCGGGGACGCCGGCGCCACCCATGCGTGTTTTTCACCGCAGCCTGTGCAATGGCCGATAATCCGGGGTCTTTTCCCTTTATTTGAAGCCCTTTCATGCTGAATGCCATTCATCGCCCGGTTGCGGTTTCCCTGGCTTGCCTTGCCCTGTGCGCGGCGCCCTTGGCGGTGGCCAAGTCCCCCGGGGCGCCGGCGGCCGTGCAGGACCGCGCCCCGGGGGCCAAGTCCGCGCTGCAGGCCAAGGTGGATGCCTATGTCGCCGCCCACGCGCCCAAGGGCGTGGCGGTGGCGGTGACCATGGTGGATGTCGCCAGCGGCGCGGTGCTGGCCGAGGTGCGCGGCGGCCAGCCGATGGCGCCGGCCTCCAACCTCAAGCTCCTGACCTCTGCCGCCGCCCTGGATGTCCTGGGTGCCGACTTCAATTTCGAGACCCTGCTGATTTCCCGCCCGGCCGCCCCCGGCGCCGCCGATGCCCGCCCCGCCTTGGTGGTGGTCGGCGACGGCGACCCGGCTTTTTTCGACATCCGCACCTTGTCGGCCGCCAAGCTGACCACCGATCAGTTGCAGACCGCCTGGGTGCAGGCTGCGCAAAAGGCCTCGCCGGCCGGTTTCCGCGAGGTGGTGGTGGACGACCGTGTGTTTGATGCCGTCCATCATCCGGCAACCTGGCCCAAGGACCAGTTGGACGACTGGTACGGGGTGGGGGTGTACGGCCTCAACTTTCACAACAATGTGTTTTCGGTGACGCCACGCCCGAGCAAGGGCGGCGGCGTGGATGTGGATGTGTTTCCCTTGGGGGATTTCATCACGGTGCAGAACACCGCCCGCGCCAGCCGCGACCGCAAGAGCGAACAATTCATTGTGGCCCGCGCCGGCAACATCCTGAAGGTGGCCGGTGTGGTGCCCTATGCGCCTGAGGAACCGTTCCGCCCCTCCATGGCCGATCCGTCGCTCAATTTCGGCCAGTGGCTGGCCGGCAAGTTGGCGGCGGCCAAGGTGTCCGCCGGGCCGGTGCGCCGCGCCGGTGGTGGGGAACCGAAAATCGGCGCCGGCGACACGGTGATCCACAAGATCCAAACCCCGATCCAGTCGGTGCTCAACCGCACCAACCGCGATTCCTACAACCTCTACGCCGAATGCCTGCTCAAGAGCATGGAGGTCAAGGCCACCGGGCACCAGGGCTCGTTCGCCGGCGGCTGCGCCGTGGTGCGGCAGGTCCTGGCGAAGCGGCTGGGCGAGGCGGGGCTGGCCGGCTACGAACAGATCGACGGCTGCGGACTGTCCAAGGGCAACCGGGTGACCACCCGCCAGCTCGCCGGTCTGGTCGCTTCGATGGACCGCGACCCCCAGGTGTCGGCGGCCTACCGCACCAGCATGGCCCGCCCGGGCATGGAGGGCAGCACCTTCGCCCGCCGTTTCCAGGGCGTGAAATTGAACGGCGCGGTGTACGGCAAGAGCGGCTACATCAGCGGTGTCTCGGCCTTGTCGGGCCTGGTGGTGCAACCCAACGGCCGGGCGGCCTCGTTCTCCATCCTGTGCAATGCGGAATCATCCAAGGCGGCCTTCGACAACCGCACCATGAAGGCGCTGCAGGAGGGGTTGGTGCAGTTGCTCGATGGCGAGATGAAGTGAAGCAGGGCCGGGTTCACCCGACCACCGGCCAAGGGCCGGAGCGGAATGCGAAAAAAACGACGCCTCCAAGGCTTGCCTTGGGGCGTTTTTGATGGTTTATTTAAAATGACAGGTGAAGACCCCATGAACCGCCCCCAATCCGCAAGCCCCCGCCCATCCGGCCGGGGGCTTGTTTCATGTCCCTCGCTTCCTCAACCCTTCATGCTGCTCTTGAGCACCCGCAACTGCACCGGCAGGGCGAATTGCATGTCTTCATGGATCAGGTCCACTTCTTCCGCACTGCCGCCAAAGCGGGCCAGCAGGGTTTGGATGAGATGCTGCACCAGGTCCTCCGGCGCCGAGGCGCCGGCGGTCACGAGCAAGGTGCTTACGCCGGCGAACCAGGCGTTGTCGAGCTCGCTTTCGTCGTCGATCAGGTGGGCCGGGGTGCCGACATTGCGGCTGATCTCGGTCAGGCGCACCGAGTTGGAGGAGTTCTTCGAGCCGATCACCAGCGTCAGGTCGGCGCGCGGGGCGATCTGGCGCACCGCATGCTGGCGGTTGGTGGTGGCGTAGCAGATGTCCTCCTTGGGCGGCGCCTCGCACCAGGGGTATTTGCGTTTGATGGCGTCGATGATGATCTTGGCGTCGTCGGTCGAGAGCGTGGTCTGCGTCAGGTACACCAGCTGCTGGCCGGGCTGGAAGGCGGTGTGTTCGACATCCGCCGGCGACTCCACGATGGTGATGGCCTCCGGCGCCTCGCCGAAAGTGCCCTCCACCTCGTCGTGGCCGGCGTGGCCGACCAAGAGGATCTTGCAGCCCTGCTTGGCGTAGCGGCGGGCCTCCACATGCACCTTGGTCACCAGGGGGCAGGTGGCGTCGATCATGCGCAGTTTGCGCTGCTGCGAACGCGCGCGCAGGGCCGGCGAGACACCGTGGGCCGAGAACACCACCGTGCCGCCCTCCGGCACTTCGTCGATCGCGTCCACGAAGGTCACGCCCTGCCTGATGAAGCGGTCCACCACGTGCTTGTTGTGGACGATTTCATGGAACACGTAAATCGGCGTGCCGATGAGCTCGATGAGTTCCTGCACGGTGTCCACCGCCATGTGGACGCCGGCGCAGAACCCGCGCGGTTTGGCGATCAGAATCTTCATGGGCGGATTGTAGGCGAGGCCGGGGCCGCGCCCCGCGGCATGCATGCGGATCCAGCCAATGAAAAACCGCCCGAAACCGGGCGGTTTTTCATTGGGCGCCGGTGGCTGATCAGTCGTTCATGGCGAAATTCACCGGCACACGGATGATGCTCTGGATCGGTTTACCGCCGCGGGTGGCGGGGGTGAATGTCCAAGTCTTGGCGGCGGCCAAGGCGGCATCCTGCAGAGCTTGGTCGGCGGTGGAGGGTTGCAGGGTGGCGGACACCACATGTCCGGAGGCATCCACGGTTGCGTTCACCACCACGGTGCCGATTTTGCCGCCGCGGCGGGCCGCCTCGGGATAGACGGGGGCGGTGATTCGGGCGCCCTTGGGGGCTTCCAGGCGGCGGGCGGCGGCCTCGGCGGCCAGGCGGTCGGCTTCGGCCTTTTCGGCGGCAAGTTTTTCGGCAGCGGCCTTCTCTGCAGCGACTTTTTCCGCAGCAGCCCTCTCCGCGGCCGCCTTCTCGGCGGCCAGGCGGTCGGCTTCGGCCTTTTCGGCGGCAAGTTTTTCGGCAGCGGCCTTCTCCGCAGCTGCCTTCTCGGCGGCCGCCTTCTCTGCAGCGGCCTTTTCGGCGGCTTCTTTTTCAGCAGCGGCCTTCTCTGCAGCTGCTTTTTCCGCGGCCGCCTTCTCTGCAGCGGCTTTCTCGGCGGCTTCTTTTTCTGCAGCAGCCTTTTCAGCAGCGGCTTTTTCCGCGGCCGCCTTCTCTGCAGCGGCTTTCTCGGCGGCTTCTTTTTCTGCAGCAGCCTTTTCAGCAGCGGCCTTTTCAGCAGCGGCCTTTTCAGCCATCATTTTCTGCGCCGCCGCTTTTTGGGCCGCATCATCCTGGGCCTTGATCCCCGGAGGTGTGGACGATGTCTTGGGATCATCGCACCCGGCAACCAGCAAAGCGGCACCGCAGGCGGCTGCAAAAGTCACGGCAGTCAGTTTTGGGGTATTCAACATGTGGTGGTGGGGCGATTTCAAGTAAAGGTGCGGGGCTTGGCAAAGACTCAGAAGGTGTAGCTCACGCCGGCCGAGATGTTCGGCTGGGCGACCCGGTCACCGCCCTTGAAGCCGTTGAGCAGCAGCACGGCGCCGTGGACATTGAGTGTGCGGCCGAACACCACCGGGCGCCAGGAGACGCTGGGGCCAAGGCCGAAGTAGCCGCTGTTGCTGTACAGGTTGTCGCCGATTTTGATGTCCCGGCGCAGCCACTTGCTGGTGTAGTTGCGGGTCGCGTTCTTGCCGCTGTCCACGCGGGAAACATTGATGACGCCTTCCACGCCGACCGCCAGTTCATTGTCAAGCACGGAGTACATGAGGCCGGCGGTCAGATCCAGCGCATTGCGGCGCGATTTGTCGAAATCATGCAGGATCGAGGCGTTGCCGGCCCACGACCACTTGTCGGCGAGGTTGCCACCCAAAAGCACGCCGCCCTTGAGGGTGTCGTTGCCTTCTTCGCGCTTGGCGTAGGAGGCGAACAGCGCCGGGTTGCCCCAGATTTCGCCCCACGCGCCCAGCGCCTTGCGCACTTCGCCGCGGGCGCCGAAATCCATGTCGCTGAAATGGTCGGAGGTGCCGACTTCCAGCATGGACAGGCTGGCCTGCCAGCCGTTGCCAAAGCCGCCGGCGACGGTCTGCGCGGCTTCGGTTTCGGCATGCGGTTTGGTCGAGAAGCCTGCATCCGACAGCATGCTCGTGCCAACCTGGAAAGCGCCCGGGGGCAGCACATAGACATTCGAGAAACTGAAGCGCTGGCCGGTGGTCCACAGGGGCTGCTGCAAATCCGAAATCGGGTCCAGCTCCTTGAGTGCGGGCAGCGGGGCGGCTTCGGCTTCGACCGGCTTGCCGGTCCATTCAAACGTTGGGGTTGCGGCGTCTTCGGCCACGACCGGGCCGGCAACCAGAATTGCAGCCAACGAAAGCATGTTGCGAATCATCATCGAAGTACCCTGTGAGAAAAAGGAGAAATTGGGAAAAATGTACCAAAAGGCCTTTTGGCGGCACATTTGCGCGTCCAATGATAGCAAATCATTCCGGAAAGGGTGAAAAATTATCCCGCCAAGAGTTTGCCCGCGCCGCGGCCGGCCAGCTCAGCCGCCGCCTGGCGGACCGCTTTGGAAATGCCTTTGGCGCCGCACCATGCGTCCGCCTCTAGGCAGGTGGCGCCATCGGGTGAGAGCACCCGGGCGCGGAGCCGGAAGCCGGGTTGCCCGGCTTGCGTTTCCGGGGTCACCCAAGCGGCCACCGGGGAGTGGCAATCGGCACCCAGCAACCCGACCAGCAGCCGTTCGGCGTGCACGCAGGTGGCCGCGGCGGCATCATTGAGTCCCAGGCAGGCGCGCAGGGCGTGATGGTCGCCGATACGGGTCTGGATGGCCAGCGCCCCCTGGCCGGCGGCCGGCAGCATGTCTTGGGTTGCCATGGGCGTGCCGGCGGCCAATCCCAGCCGCCCCAGTCCGGCGGCGGCGAGCAAAGTGGCGGTCACGCCGCCGTGCGCCAAATCGTCCATGGTGGCTTTGTCCAGGCGTGTTTGCACATTGCCGCGCATCAGTTCAACCCGCAAATCCGGCCGCAGGCGCAGCAATTGCGCTTGGCGCCGCGCACTGGCGGTGCCGACCGACGCACCCTGAGGCAGCTGGCGCCAGTCGGTGATGCCGCCGCGGGCCACCAGCACATCGCGCACATCGGCGCGGGTTGGCACGGCCGCCACGCACAGGCCGGCGGTCAATTCCTCTTCCCGCACCGGCATGTCCTTCATCGAATGCACGGCGATGTCGGCGCGCTTGCCCAGCAGCAGGGCTTCCACCGACGAGGTGAACAAGCCTTTGCCCCCGGCATCCGCCAGCCGGCCGGCGAAGCGGTCCCCTTCACTCTCCACAAATTCATACTGAATCGTCAGATGCGGATTCTTTCGCAGCAGGGCGGCACCCACCCACTCCGCCTGGACACGGGCTAGGGGGCTGCGACGGGAAGCAATGATGAGGGGGCGGGTTGAGCGGCGCGGCATGGGCGTAGAAGAATAAGGGCGGGGCAAAAGTTTTGCCGGGCCGGGCAAGCGGCTTTGCCAAACTCTGTACCTAATGCTTAATTTTAATATTTGATAAGGTTTGTGTTTTTTATGAACGAGCGACAGGGAACGCCGGTTTTCACCCCAAACCAACCGTTGCGCGTGCCGGGTCGCCTGTATGCTGCCGCTTCCTCTTTTGGGAATGTTTTATGGATCCTCTGATTCTTGGCGCCATCGTTTTGGCCGTTGGCAGCGCAACTGGTTTTGTGATCGGGCATCTGCGCGGCAAGCAGGCGATACAGAGGGCGTTGAATGCTGCCGAACAGCGCGCCGCCTTGGCCGAGGCACAGGTGCAGGCGGAAGCCGCCGCCGCCACCACCGCGCGCGCCGAGGCGCAAACGCGCGAAGGTGAAACCAAAGCCGCCGTTCAAAGGGAAGGTGAAGCCATGGTTAGGGCCGCCCGCAGCGCGGCCGAGGCGGACAGCGCCATCAAAGCCGAAGCGCGGGTGCGCACCGACTTGGACAAGCAGACGGAACTGGCCGAACAAACCATCCGGGATCGCAACGACCTACGCCTGCGTCTTGAGAAGGCCGAAGAACAGTTGTCCGCTGCACGAGAAGCCTTTGCCTACGCACAGCAAA
>CANIYR010000088.1 GCA_947471825.1 Phycisphaeraceae bacterium
CCACCAAGGCATGGCAAAAGCAGCGCGCCAATAGAGCAGCGCTGCAGCTGGCACCGGCGCCGGCTGAAAAGTGGCCTCCGTTTTGTTCCGTCGGTCGGACGCATCGCCCATAAAATGAGCGCCATGCCACATTTTTTTGGGAAGCGTTGGGCTTGCATCCCTGTTGCCTTGATGGCGATGGTGCTTTGCCGACCCGCGCTTGCGGCCGACCTTGGCGAGCCGGTTGTGCCGCGCCCCGAAATGTCGGTGCCACGGCCCGGCAGGGTGACGCTTGGCGCGGACACTCCCATCGAGTATGGCAGCTTGGAGGCCAGGGCCGAAGCGGACATGCTGGCCACCGAGTTGCGCCCCGCCACCGGTTTTGTCTTTGCGGTGCGGCCGATCCCCCCGCGCGGCCGGCGGACCGGCACGGCAATTGAAATGGAGTTGGATGCCGCCCTTTTGCCCGCATTGGGCGAAGAGGGCTACCGTTTGGTGGTGCCCGAAGACGGCCGCGTGCGCATCGTGGCGGCCACGGCGGCCGGCTTATTCTACGGCGGCCAGACCCTGCGCCAGTCGCTGCCGCCGGCCGCCTTCGCCCAATCCGCGCAGGCCGGGGTCAAGTGGGAGTTGCCCTGCGGCGTGATCGAAGACAGGCCGCGCCACCCGTGGCGCGGCTTCATGCTCGATTACGCCCGCCACTTTTTCGGGGTGGAATACACCAAGCACCTGCTCGACGAGATGGCGGCGCGCAAGATGAATGTGTTCCACATGCATTTGACCGACGACGACGGCTGGCGCATCGAAATCAAAAAATACCCCAAGTTGACCGGCGTCGGCGCCTGGCGCGGCGACAAGTGCGCCTTGCCAAGCCTGCGCCAAAACGAGAAGACCGACTGCTACGGCGGCTTTTTCACCCAGGACCAGATCCGCGAGATCGTCGCCTATGCGGCGGCCCGCCACATCGAGGTGCTGCCGGAAATCGATTTGCCCGGGCATGCCTTGGCGCTGGTGACGGCTTATCCCGAGACGCTCCCCTCCGTGCTGTCGGATGCCAGGAACGACAACGGCTTCGGCAACAACCTGCTGTCGCCGGCCAAGGAGGCCAACTTCGGGATGATTGACGGCATCTTCGCCGAGGTGGCGGCGCTGTTCCCCTTTGGCTATGTCCACATCGGCGGCGACGAGGTGGATTACTGGTTCTGGGACAACTGCCCGCAGATCCAGGCGCTGGTCCGGCGCGAGAAGCTCGCCGGCACGCAGGATATGCAGGGTTACTTCACCCGGCAGGTGGAAAAAATCCTGGCTAGGCACGGCAAGAAAATGGTGGGTTGGAACGAAATCACTGGCGACCATGTCTCCCGCGAAGCCCTCATCATGTCGTGGACCGGCGGCGCGGCCGCCCGCGACGCGCGGCGCTTGGGTTTTTCCGTGGTGGCCGCCCACAGTCCTGAATTGAGCCCCGACATGCTTTATCCGCACCCCGGCGACGAGCCGCCGGTGCCGGGTTTCGCCGGGCCGGTGAGTTTCCAGCGCGGGCTGGAATTTGATCCGGCGGCCGGTACGGAAGCGGGTTTGTCCGGGCAAGCCGGCCGCATCCGCGGGGTGGAAGGCTGCCTGTGGGCGGAATACATCACGCCGTGGAATTCCCAAACTGGTTGGATCAACCTCAAGACCCATGAAGATGCGGCGGATTTCAAGGTTTTCCCGCGCCTCTGCGCCTTGGCGGATGTCGGTTGGGCCGGCGACCGGCCCGCCGGCGCGAATGCGGAGGCGTTCCTCAGCCCGATCGCCGACCGCCTGCCCGCCGAGTTGGCGCGCCTGCGTGCCGCCGGCGTCGTTTACCGTCCCCCGACCCCGGATGTTGCGCGCCGCCAGAACGCGCTGTTCATCACGGCGCCGTGCCCGGGCGCCGTGGTGCGCTACACCCTCGACGGCACCGACCCCCTCAACTCGCCGGCGGCCGTGGTGTGGGACGGCGCCCCGGTCAAGGCTTCGGCTGTGCGCTTCGCCGCCCGCGCCTTTGTGGACGGCGTGCCCGGCCCGCTGTGTTTCGGCGCGCGTTCGCAGGTGGTGGCCCGGTGGGAACCGGCCATTCTGTCGCCCAAGTGGCACACCCGCGAGGTCGACCTGACCGGCCGGTTGGATGCGCCGGGCGATTGGCGGCTGCACTTCAAGCGCCTCAATGGGAGGCATGAGTTGGAGGTGGGCCATGTGGACTTGCTGGTCAATGGCAAACTGGCCGCCCAGGATGACGGTGGTCCGCGCTGCGAGCTGGGGGTTGAAATACCCATCGGCCGCGGCGACAAGGTGGTGGCGCGCATCGACATCCGCACCGATTGCGGCAATGAAGAACCGGATTCTTTCGGCTATATCCTGCTAGACCAAGCCGACGGCCCGGAGCCGGAGATGTCGGTTTCCACCGCCATCCCGGCCGCAAGCGGCGAGTATGCGGCGGATAATCTGGCCGATTTCGACCACCACTCCTATTTCTGGTCAAACCGTCCGGCCAAAAAGGGCGAGACGGTGGTGTGGACTTTTGACGAGCCCGAGGAACTGATCCATGTCGAATGCGTGACCGGCGTGCCCAACGCCCTGGCCCGCGACCAGTTGGCCGATGGCATCCTGGAAATATCCAACGACGGCCAAACCTTCCGCCGCGTGGCCATGTTCACCCATGGCGCGGCGGCGGCCGACTTCCCCAAGCAAGGGGTGAAGGCGGTGCGGTTGATGGTGACCGAAGACCAATCCAAGGCGTGGCTGGCGGTGCAGGGGCTCATTTTGCGGTGAGGGCGTGTGAGATTCGCCAGTGCCGCCGGACCGCAGCAGATTCCCCCCTTTTTTGCGCAAAGGAAAGGCGGATGGCCAAGGCCCCAAGCATGCCGGGCCAGCCGCCCGGCGTTTGAGTCATAAACCCGTTGAGTTCATCCGCATCCTGGGCGGCGGCAGCACGGGCTTTTTGACTGCGCTGGCCCCATGTGCGCGCTTCCCTGACATGCCGGCGACCTTGCTGCGTCCACTGGAGTTGGTAATTGTCGGCGTGGGTGAAGGGGCGTTTACGTCGGTGCCCCAGCATTTGCACGGGTACCTCGGCATCAGCCCGGCCGAGTTCCATGCCGAAGCGAGTCCGACGTGGAAATTGGTCACGCATTTGTTATGGGTGCGCCGGCAGAAGTTTGATTACACCTTCGACAAACAGACCGATACGCGGATCGACGGCCTGCCGTGGACCAACGGTTATTGCTGCTTTGACGATTTCAGCCACGCCAGCGCGGCCGCCGTTTGTTCAAAAGCGAAAAAACCAGCCACCAGGCGGCTTGTTTTTCGCGATGCGGGCCGTAAAAAAAGTCCGTACCCCTCTCCGCGCCGCTTCGCCCCCTCTCCCCTAAACTTACCCCATGCCCACCGAAATCCACCCCAAACTCCTACCCGGCAACCACCAAATCGCCATCGTGCTCGGTCGGTTCAACGAGTTCATCGGCAAGCAACTGCTCGAAGGCGCCACCGACACATGGCGCATGCTCGGCGGCAAGGACGAGAACCTGACCTTGGTGCATGTGCCCGGCTCATTCGAGATGCCGGTTGTCACCCGCAACCTGGCGGACACCAAGAAATACGCCGCCATCGTCTGCTTGGGTTGTGTGATTCGCGGTGAAACGGCGCATTACGACCATGTGGTCGAGCAGACCGCCAAGGGCATCAAGGATGTGAACGTGCTGACCGGTGTGCCATGCATCTTCGGCGTCCTCACATGCGACACGCTGGAGCAGGCCATTCACCGCGCCGGGGCCAAGCTTGGCAACCAAGGCCGCTACGCCATGCTGGCCGGGGTGGAAATGGCCAATCTGATCGCCCGGATCAAGGGTTAAGGCACGGGGGCGCGGACAGCCTGCCCGCGAAAGGAAAGCATGCCTGATGGACTGCCAGCGGACAGGAGTGTCCGCGCCCCCCTACAATCCCCGCCCCATGGAAAAAAGACGCGATATCCGCCGGTTCGCCCTCATGCTGCTCTACCAAATGGACCTGTCGGGGGAAGCCAACCCCGCCACCGCCTCCAAGGGCGTGACCGACGACCTCTTGGCTGAAAACGACATCGCCCCCGACTCCGCCGTGCGCGAGGCCGCCGTGACGCTGGCCGCCGGGGCCTGGGGCATGCACGAAGCTTGTGACAAACTCTCCACCCTGCACGCCCCCGGCTGGCCGTCGGCCCGCCAGCCGGCGATGGACCGTGCGCTGATCCGCCTGGGCTATCACGAAATGGTTTCCGGCCACGCGCCGGCCCGGGTGGCCATCAACGAGGCCATCGAACTGGCCAAGACCTTCGGCGGCGAAAAGTCACCGGCGTTTGTCAACGGCGTGCTCGACAAGATTGCCAAGGAAGTGAAGTTGCCGGCCGAAAGTGCCGAGTCTGAAGCCAAGGGTGCGGCCAAGGATGCTGCCAAAAAGAAGCCGGCCGACGCCGATGTCTGGCTCGACGACGCGAAAAAAGCCTGACCCTTCTTCCCGGGACCGGGGGTCTCCGACCTTCGTTGAATCCATTGAGTGCCGGCACCCAAGCACGACGGCGCAGCATCCCGAAGCAAGGGCCAGAGACCCTCGATCCCGGGAAAACCAATACCCTTCCCCATGGCTTTTTTCCGCTCCATTCTCGACAAACTCAAGTCCGGCCTCGCCAAGACCCGCGAGACCCTGGGCGGCGCGCTGCGCAACCTGCTTTCCGGCAAAAACCTGTCTGAAGAGGTGCTGCGCGAACTGCAGAAAATTCTGATCGAGGCCGATGTCGGTGTGGCCACCGCCGCGGCCCTGCGGGCCGCCGTGGAAGGCGCCTGGAAGCGCGGCGAACTGAAAAACGGCGACGAGGCCTTTGACTACATCAAGCGGCACATCGTGGCCTCTTTCCCGGCGGAAGGCCGCCAGTTGCGCTTTGCCGAGGCCGGCCCGACGGTGGTCCTGGTTTGCGGCATCAACGGCGCCGGCAAAACCACCTCCATCGCCAAACTGTGCAAGATCCTGCGCGACCAAGATAAGACCGTGGCGCTGGCCGCCTGCGACACTTTCCGCGCGGCGGCGGTGGAACAGTTGGAAATCTGGGCCAGCCGCATGGGCGTCGAGGTCGTCAAGGGCAAGCCCGGCAGCGATCCGGCCTCGGTGGCCTTCGACGCGGCGGAAAAAGCTGCGGCCCGCGGTGTGGATGTGTTGATCGTGGACACCGCCGGCCGCCTGCACACCCAAGACCACCTGATGCGCCAGCTGGCCAAGATCAAAACGGTGCTGGGGAAGAAGATTCCAGGCGCACCGCACGAGGTCCTCTTGGTCATCGACGCCACCACCGGCCAAAATGGCGTGCAGCAGGCCAAAATCTTCTCGGAAACGACCCCGGTCACCGGGCTATTCCTCACAAAGCTCGACGGCACGGCCAAGGGTGGGGTGGCGGTGGCCATCCGCGCGCAGTTGCAGGTGCCGGTCAAATTCGTCGGCACTGGTGAAACCCCGGACGACGCCGCGCCGTTTGATCCCGGCGCCTTTGTCGAGGCGATGTTCTCGGCGTAACCGACATGGAATCGAGGGATTGGGCTCGCGGCCGCCACCCCCGGCTGCATAAAAACAACCACCGCCCCGGTGTCCTAGGATACCCCCGTCCGATTGGCCGTCATCCCCACACCTTTTTGGCCCGCCATGAACCGCAACCACCTCGCTTTCGCCGCCTTGGCCCTGTTTGCCGGCACCGCGCTGGCCGCCTCCCTCCAGCTGCGCCAAACGCCCGCCCAGTCGGTGCAACCGGCCACGGCACTGCTCCCGACCGAAGCCCACACCGTGACCCTGTTTGAGAAAGCGGCGCCGTCGACGGTCTTCATCAACACCACCGCCACCCGCCAGGATTTCTGGTCCGGCCAGAATGTGGAGGTGCCCGCCGGCAGCGGCTCGGGTTTCGTGTGGGACCAAGCGGGGCACATCGTCACCAACTTTCACGTGGTGCGGCAGGCGGCCTCCGCCATGGTGGTGTTCGGCGACGGCACGCAGAAGGAAGCCAGACTGGTCGGCGTCAGCCCGCGCCACGACATCGCTGTGCTGGCCATCGACATGGGCGGGGTCAAGGCCCCGCCGATCGCCATCGGCGTGAGCGCCGGGCTGCGTGTCGGGCAGAATGTCTACGCCATCGGGAACCCCTTCGGCCTTGACCACACGCTGACCACCGGCATCGTCTCGGCCCTGCACCGCCAGTTGCGCGGGGCCGACAACCAGGTGATCGAAAACCTGATCCAGACCGACGCCGCCATCAACCCCGGCAACTCCGGCGGTCCGCTGCTCAATTCCAGCGGCGAGGTTGTCGGTGTCAATACCGCCATCTACTCCCCCAGCGGTGCCAGCGCCGGCATCGGCTTCGCCATTCCGGCCGACACCGTGGCCCGCGTGGTGCCGCAGATCATCGCCAAGGGCACCTATGCTCCGCCAAAGCTCGGCATCGTGAGCGACGAGCGCATTGCGGCGCTGGCCTCGCAGCAACTGAAGGTCAAGGGCCTTGCGGTTCTGGGCGTCGATAAGGATTCCGGCGCCGAGGCGGCCGGGCTGGAGGCGGCCGAGAAAACCCGCCGCGGTTGGGTGCCACACGACCTCCTGCAGGCCATCGACGAGCGCGAGATCACCGACACCGACAGCTTGCTGCGCGCGCTCGACGCTCACCAGGCCGGCGACAAGGTGAAACTCAAAATCTGGCGCGCTGGGAAAGTTGTCGAAAAGGAAGCGGAATTGAAGTGATCGAAGGCAGCCGGCAACCCACGGGACCGGCTGACAAACATGTTCGCGCGCATCCCGACCTCCTTTTGCCTGCTGCTCGCCTTCGCCTGCGCCCCCGCCGCGCGGGCGGCCGATGCTCCGCCGCCCGCCGTGCCAGCCGAGGCCCAGGGCGCGGTCGAACACGCCGAATCCCTTCACCTCCAGCGCCGTTATCCGGAGGCACTGGCCGCCTACGGGCAAATCATCGCCAAGCACCCCGGCTGG
>CANIYR010000089.1 GCA_947471825.1 Phycisphaeraceae bacterium
AATTGCGCACCGCCACCGCCCGCCAGCTCAAGGCCGAAAAAGGCATTTCCTTCGTGGAAGCGATGAAACTGGTGCCCGAGATGCGCGAGGTCTTGGCGTTCTCCTTCTACCCCGGCGACGGCACCAAGCAGGAGTTCAAGGCCACCAACACCCTGGCCACCCTGGCCTTCACCCTTGGCCAGCACACGGGGGCCAGGTACCCGCTGCCGGGCTTGGACTTCCAGTTCGACCGCGTGACCCGCATCATGAACCAGTTGTCCAAGCGCGGCATGATCGCGGCGCCGGTTGAAATCCGCGTGTCACCCCTGGCCGAGCGCATGCGCCGCGCCGCCGAACAGGCCCGCAAGCCCAATGAAGGCCGGCCTGAAGGCGCGGTGGAGGACCTGACCAAGGAACTCGGGCCCGGCGCCAAGCCCGCGCCGGGCCAGGCCAAACCCGCGGCATCCGGCACTGGCGCGGCGCCCCCGGCCACCGGTCCCAACCCTTTCGACCAGCATTGAGGGAGGGGTGCCCGGCCGTCCGCCGGACTTTCCTTCCCGCCCGATCCCCTTCCCTTTCATCCGCCCATGCGCCTCCTCAAACTCACCCTCGCGGGCTTCAAGAGCTTCGCCGACAAGACCGAAATCGCCTTCGACAAGCCCATCGTGGGCATCGTGGGGCCCAACGGCTGCGGCAAGTCCAACGTGGTGGACGCCATCAAGTGGGTGCTGGGGGAGCAGTCCGCCAAGAGCTTGCGCGGCGGGGCGATGCAGGACGTGATTTTCAACGGCTCGGCCGCCCGCCCGCCCTCGGGCATGGCGATGGTGACGCTGACCTTCGACAATCCGGTGGAGCCCGCGCTTCTGGAGGAAATCGCCAGCGGCAACCAGGGTCCCGGCGGGCGCTCCATCCCGCGCAAGCTGCCGGTCCATGCCGACATCGTGGAAGTGACCCGCAAACTGTTCCGCGACGGCACCAGCGACTATGAAATCAACGGCCAGCGCGCGCGCCTGCGCGATGTCAAGGAAACCTTCCTTGACACCGGCGTCGGCACCGACGCCTACTCGGTCATCGAGCAGGGCAAGGTGTCGCGCATGCTCGAGGCCAACCCCAAGGAACGCCGCCTGATCTTCGAGGAGGCCGCCGGCATCAGCCGCTTCAAGGCCCGGAAGAAGGAAGCCCAGCGCAAGCTGGAAAAGACCGAGCAGAACCTGACCCTGTGCCGCAACCGGCTGGAGGAAACCGGCGCCCGCCTGCGCAGCATGAAGATGCAGGCCGCCCGCGCGCGCTCGTGGCAGGAATACAACGCCACGCTCAAGGACCTGCAACTGCGCTTTGGCCTTGCCGAATACCACACCCTCACCAGCGAATTGGACGGCCTGCGCTGCGACCTGGCCGAAGCCGACACCCTGCGCGCCGAAACCAGCGTGGAGCTGGCCGCCGCCGAGGCCGAACTGGCCGAGGTGGAATCCCGCCGCAGCGAGGAAGCCGCCCGCCTGACCGGTTTGGAAGACGAACGCCGGGGCTGGCATTCACGCATGGAACAGGCCCGCATGAAGGCCAGCCTGGCCGAGCGCCAGACCGAGGAAACCCGCGCCAACACCGCCCGCGACGCCGAGCACGCCGCCGAAATCGGGGAGCATCTGGACCGCCACGGGCGCGAGGCCGAAACGCTGGCCGCCGCGGTGGGGGATCTGGCCGCCGACTTGGTGCGCGCCGAAGAGGAACTGGCCGCCGCCCGCGAAACCAACCAAGTTGCCCAGGAGGAGGCCGATGCCGCCCGCGCCGGCATGGAGGAAGCCAACCGCGCCGTCATCCGCCTGCAGCGCGAGGCCCAGGGCCACCGCTCCGAGGAGCGCTCGCTGCAACGCTTCGCCGAAAACATGGCCGGCTCCCGCGCCAAGCTGGAAGCCCGCCTGGCCGACGCACAGGCCCAGTTGGCCGAGGCCGTGGCCGCCCGCGACGGCGCCGCGGCGCAATTGCAGGAAGCCTCCGCCGAGCTCTCGCGCGAGGAAGCTGCGCTGGCCCAGCAGAAGTCCCGCTCCGAGCAATTGACCGGCCGCCAGGGCGAGTTGTCGGCGATGCTGGCCGAGGCCCGCGACCAGCGCTCGGTGATTGCCAGCCGCCACAGCGTGCTTTCCGAGATGGAGCGCAAGAACGAGGGTGTGGCCGAAACCGTCAAGGCCATCCTGCCCGGCGGGGCGCAGGCCGCCGAATTTCCCTTCGTGCGCGGCATGCTGGCCTCGCTCATCGAAGCCGACACCGAAAACGCGGCCCTGGTCGAAGCGGCCCTGGGCGAGTACCAGCAGGCGCTGGTGGCGGAGACATTCGCCGATTTGCTGGCCGCCAAGCCTGCGCTCGACGCCCTGGCCGGCCGCGTGTCCTTCGTCGCGGTGGACGGCCCCTCGGCCACCGGCATGCTGCCGGCGCTGGCGGCCAATTTCCTGCCCGCCGTGTCCGCCCTGGTCCGCTGCCCGGATTGGCTGAAGCCCCTGGTGGATCGCCTGCTTGGCCGCACCCTGATCGTGCGCGACCTGGATGCCGCCCACATGGCGCGTTTGGTGATGCCCAAGGGCCTGCGCTTCGTGACCAAGGCCGGCCAGGTGCTCGATGCCGACGGCCGCGTGCAGGCGGGCCCCTTGTCGCAGGGCAACGGCCTGATTTCGCGCCGCAGTGAATTGGCGGAATTGACCCTTGAACTGGCCGCCGTGGAGGCGCGCATCGCCGCCGACCAAGCGGTTCTGGCCGACATCTCGCAGCAGGCTGCATTCGCTGAAAACGCGCGCGGCGAAACCCAGAAGCGCCTGTTTGAGGCCCGCACCCAATGCGCCCGCCATGCCAGTCTGCTGGACGGGTTGCAGGTGCAGGCCGCCCGCCTGGAGCGGGAAGCCCCCGCCGCCGCCGCCGAATTGGCGCAGGTGGCCGCCCAGATGGCCGAAGCCGAAGCCAAATGCGCGCAGCACGCGGCGGATGCCGAGCAGCTGGAAGTGGAGGCGGCCCGCGCGCAGGAAGAGGCATCGGCCCTGCAGGAGCAGATTGCCATGCTGGCCGAGCGCGCCGAAACGGCCCGCGAACGGGTCACCGAAGCCCGCATGGAGAGCGCCGCGCTGGCCGAAAAACGCGACAGCGCCGAGCGCGCCCTGCGCCAGCACGGCGTGGCCGAAGCCGATTTGCGCCGCCAGCAGAACCGCCTGCAGGACCAGTTGCAATCCTACGAATCACGCCTCGATGAACTGGCCCGCGCCGAAGCCGAAGCAGAGGCCGAGGCCGGGGAAGCCGACGGCAAGCTGCAGGATGCGATCACCCGCTGCGACATCGCCCGGGCCCAGAACGCCGAAGCCGAAGAAGCCGCCGGCACCCTGCGCGAGCGCGCCAAAAACGCCCGCCAGACCGCCAGCCAGGCCGAGTCGGCGGCGCACAAGCTGGAGCTTCGCGCCGGCAACCTGACGGTCAAGTCCGAAACGGTGCGCGAGCGCGTGCATGAGCAGCTCGGCATGAACCTCGACGAGAAGTACCGCGCCGTGGTGGATTTCATCCAGCAGCGCGACAACCCGCTGTCGATCACCCCGGTCGGCGATTTCTCCTTCGAGGAGGCCGACGAGGACGCGCTGGGCGTGATGGGCGAGGAAGGCGACACGGCCCCGGCCGAAGAAGCGTCCGGCGAATCCGCCGAGGAGTCCCCCGGGTTCGCCCCCGAGGGCGATGCGCCGGCCTTCATCCCCGAAACCGCGGAAGCGGACGACGCCCCGCCCACCTGGCTTGAACTGCTGTTTGAGAATTGCGAAAACCCCTTCGCCCTCGACATGGCCGCGACCAAGGACGAGATGGAGGAACTGCAGGGCAAGATCCAGCGCCTGGGCACCGTCAACCTCGACGCCATCGCCGAGGAGCAGGTGCTCGAAGGCCGCAACGACGAACTGGCCGTGCAGGTCAGGGACATCGAGGAGGCCAAGCTGGCGCTGGAATCCCTGATCGAGCAGATCAACGTGGATTCGCGCGGCCGCTTCGAGAAGACCTTCGCCGAAATCCAGGCCAACTTCGCCGGCGACAACGGCATGTTCCGCCGCATTTTCGGCGGCGGCAAGGCCGAACTCAAGCTCATCCCGCCCGATGAGGTGGACGAGAACGGCGAGAAGGTGCCGGCCATCAACGCCGACGGGTCCTTCGACGTGCTGGAGGCCGGCATCGAAATCTTCGCCCAGCCCCCGGGCAAGCGCCCGGCCGCACTGTCGCAGCTCTCCGGCGGCGAAAAGACCATGACCGCCCTTGCGCTGCTCATGGCCATCTTCGGCACGCGCCCCAGCCCGTACGCCATCCTGGACGAAGTGGATGCCGCGCTCGACGAGGCCAATGTGGACCGCTACGTGAAGATTTTGAAGTCCTTCCTGCACACCTCGCACTTCATCGTCATCACCCACCGCAAACCCACCATGCAGGGCTGCGACGCGCTCTACGGCATCACCATGCAGGAGCGCGGCGTGTCCAAGCGGGTGAAGGTCAATGTGGAGGAAGTCAGCGCCGAGGGCAGCGACGACGTGAAATTGTCGGCCGAGGCCACCGCCCGCCAGGATGCGCCGGTGGGCGACGCCCCCGACGGTTTTGCCGTGGAGCGGTTCGAGGAACCCAAGCCCAAAAAGCGCAGCAAGGTGGTGGAGGAGGCGTTTGCCGCGGTGACCGAGGAAGAGAAAGAAACGGTGGTGGAAGCGGTCGCGCCCGTGGCGCCGCCGGTGGTGGTGGAATCCGCGCCTGTCCCGGCACCCGAGGTCCCCGTGGTGGCCGCGGTGGTTGAAGCGGCGGTGTTGCCGGTGGCGGAAGAGGCGGCGCCCGCTCCGGTGGTGGAAGAACCCAAGGTGCGCAAGCCCAGCAGCAGGCTGGAAGCCGCCTTCGCGCAGGCGGCCGCCGCCGAAGCCGAAGTGGCGCCGGTGGAGGTGAAAAAAGAAGAGGATGCCGTGCGTGCGCCGGGCTTCCCGGATCTTTCCATCAAGGCCAAATCGGACAGCCGGAGCAAGATGGCGATGATGTTGTTTGGGCGCAAGGAATAGGGGGAGGCGGACTTGCTATAATCACACCTGAAATTCAGGTCTAAATTAAAAGGAGTCCGCATGGCCACCCTCACCGTTGGCATTCATGAAGCGAAGGTTCATTTTTCAGAATATGCCCACCGCGTGGAGCAGGGCGATTCCATCGTCGTCACGCGCCATGGCAAGCCTGCGCTGCGGATGGTTCCTATGCCGCAAGCCTCCGAATCCGAAGCCGAAGTGATGGCCAAACGCAATGCGGCCATGGACCGTTGGCTGGAATCGCGCAAGAGTCTTGCACATGTCAAGGTGGACATCAAGGCGCTGATTGAGGACGGTCGGCGATGAGTGCATTCGTCCTTGATGCGTCCACCGCGCTCACATGGTGTTTCCCGTTGCAGGAGACGGCGCTTTCCCGCGCCATTCGGGAGATGGCGCGGGGCGCATCGGTGCATGTGCCGGGTCTTTGGTATTTGGAGATCGCCCACGCATTGGTTCGTGCCGAACGCAAAGGGGACATATCCCGGGCCAAGAGTGAAGAATTTCTGGGGGACATGCGGGAGAGTATGCGGCCTTTCGAAGATGACGCGGCCATGGCCGTCCGGGTTGGCCGGGTGACGGATCTGGCCCGCGAGTACGGGCTGAGCGCATATGACGCAGCCTATCTCGAATTGGCCTTGCGCAAGAGGGTCTCGTTGGCGACGCACGACCAGGCTTTGCGCAAGGCGGCACGGCGGGCAGGGGTGCCGTTGGTTGATGAGGAGGCGTCTCCCACTTGGGAAGCGGGGGAGGCGGCGGTGGAATACGGGGTGAAAAAGAAGAAAGTGCGAATCCGATCGAAAAATAACACGCATTGAATTTGATCAAATTCACAAGGCAATGTCATCCATGGGCATGGATCGCGGCTTGGATGCTCTTCGGACTCATTGTGTGAAAGACTAGTTTTTACCCCCATGCCCATCCTCCCCTTCACCACCTCCCACGCCGCCCTGGCCCCGTACCGCGACATGCACGGCTTCGCCGGGGTCGCGCGGTCCGAGATCGGCGTGCCGTGCTTCATTTGCGAAGGCCGCTTTCTGGTCGGCCGCGCGCTGGACTCCGGCCTGCGGCTGCTGTCGGTGGTGGCGACCGAGGCCGCTTATGCCGATCTGCAGGCGCAACTGCCGCCGGCGGTGCCGGTCTTCATCGGTTCCAAGCAGGAGTTGGAATCGCTGGTCGGCTATGCCTTCCACCGCGGTGTGCTGTGCGCCGTGGCCTGCCCGCCGCCGCCGCCGCTGTCCGCCTTGCTGGCCGCCAAGCGCCTGGTGGTGCTGCCGCACTTGGACGGGGTGGAAAACTTGGGGCTCATCCTGCGCTCGGCGGCGGCCCTTGGCATGGATGCGGTCCTGGTCGGCAAGGGGCCGGAGGTGTTCCACCGCCGCACCGTGCGCGTTTCGATGGGGGCGGCTTGGAAAATTCCGGTGTTTGAGGCCGAGGATGTGCTGCCGCTTTTGGAACAATGGCGTGCCCATGAACCGGGTGCCGAGGTGGCCGCCGCCGCGCTGGTGCCCGGCGCCGTGGACGCCCGCAGGTGGCGGCCGGCGGCGCGCACCGCGCTGATGCTGGGGCCGGAGGGGTACGGACTCAACGACCGCCATCTGGCCGCCTGCAACACCCATGTTGTCATCCCCATGCGCGCCGGCATGGATTCGCTCAATGTGGCGGCCTGCGCGGCGATCTTGATGTACCAGATGGGGGCTTGATTTCCCGGGACCGAGGGTCTCCGACCCTCGCGGTCTTGCGCCCTGTGAAAACGGGGCGCGATAGAATTTCCAAGATTGCTCCAGCGAGGGTCAGAGACCCTCGGTCCCGGGAAAACCAGTTTGAAAATGATCTCCATCCACGACCCCGCCGCCCTCGACTCCCTGCGCAAGGACCTGCGCCTGCACCCGCACGAGATGCGCC
>CANIYR010000090.1 GCA_947471825.1 Phycisphaeraceae bacterium
ACGGCATCACCGTGCGCGAGGAACCGCACATGGCCGCGGCTCCCGCACCGGTTGACGCAGCCGCGCCGTCCATGCCCAAGACCCGGGTGGGCCCGGACCAAACCCTGTGGGCGGGCGCACTCCCGGTCGGCGACCAGCAATGGGTGATTTTCAAGGCCATCGCGGCGACGGAGGACATTGCCAAACATGCGGAGGAATTGGCCGGCATCCTCAAGGCCAACGACGGCACACTGCCGGTGGGTTGGACCCAAGAGGAAGCCAGCCCGCAGGCCGCCCAGTTCGGCCGCCTTTACACCCTGCACAGTCCGGCGCCGGAAATCACCGTGGCGGTGAACAAGACCGGCGGTTCGGTCGCATCCAACATCAACCGCTGGCGCGGTCAGGCGGGGTTGCCGGAATTGCCCGAGGCGGAGTCGGCCGGATTGGCGAAAAAATTGGACGGCGGGGCGTGGATGGTGACGGTGGAAGGAAAAGCGGAGATGGCAGGGGTGGACCACCGGGAAAAAACCGGTTCTGGAACCGCCAGCGCATCCCTCACCTTCACCCTGCCCCACGGCTGGCAGCAGGTGGCACCGTCGAGCGATATGCGCCTGGCCCAGTTCAAAGCCGGAGAGGGCGATCAAGCCTGCGAAGTCGCCATCACCCGCTTCCCAGGCGCCATCGGCAAAGAGCTTGGCTCCACCCTCGACAACCTCAACCGTTGGCGCGCACAAGTCGGGCTGGCCGCGTGGAAGGAATTGCCCGCCACCGCCCAAGCCGTGCCCATGAACATCAACGGTTACCCCGGCGCCGTGGTGCAGGTTGCCGCAGCCGAAGGCGAGCCGGCCGCGGCCAAGGCAGCGCTGGTGGCCTTTGTCGCCGATGAGAAAAACACCTTTTTCATCAAGCTCAGCGGGCCGACCGCCGCCGCCGAAGCGCAATTGCTGCCCATGCTGGATTTCCTGAAAACGCTCAAACTGCCGGTGACGGGGGCCGCCGCCCCGCTGCCGGCCGATTTGAAGATGTTGCCCAAAATCGGGAAATGAAACGGGGCGGCGAGCGTCCATGCCCATAACCCCATGAATTCATCCCCCCTTGACCGCATCCTGCGCACCTTGTCCTCGCTCCGCATCACCCTGGTGGTGCTGGGCCTGATCATTGCGCTCATTTTTTTCAGCACCCTGGCCCAGCGTTTTTTGGGCATCTGGTTTGTGCTGGAAAACTACTTCAAACATCCGATCGCCTGGGTGGAATGGAAGATATTCGTTCCGGCAGGCAAGGAGGTTTCTGGCGGCTTCCCATTCTTCGGCGGCGTTACTCTGGGGGTGGCGCTGCTGATCAACCTGCTGGCCGCCTTCGCGCTGAAATTCCGCCTGACCTCCAACCTGCGCAACCTTCTTCTGGGCGCCTTGGTTGCCGCCGGCGGCGCGGCCCTGATCGTGGCCGGCCACCTGGTTCCCGCGTGGCGCACCCAACTGTCGGCCAACCCGGTCAGCATGCTGGTCGGCGGCCTGCTGCTCTACACACCGATCACCGTGGGATTCATGCTGCTCTACGGGAGAAAGGGCGGCATGGTGCTGGTTCACCTGTCGGTCATCCTGCTTGTGGTGGGGCAGGGCATCACCAGTTACCAATCGCTGGAGACGCGGCTGGTGCTGAAGGAAGGCGAAGCGCAAAGTTTCACCGAGGATGGGCGGGAGTACGAGCTTGCGGTGATAGAGCCGAAGAATGATGGCAGCGGAATGGACAAGGTGATGTGCATCCCGCAGTCAAGGTTGGCGGAATGGCCCGAAACCAAAGCCGCCGTATTCGATCTTCCAAGTGGATTGATGATGGGTGTCAAACGCTGGATCCCCAACACGCGGCTGGGTATCTCCGAAGACGCCAAACCCGATGAAAACATGACCATCAGCCCGCCGTCCGGCGCGCCCATGCTGGTTGGCAAGCGCCTGACGCTTGAAGACGCGCCGACCGCCAACGGCATCGGCCAAGCCATGGAGGATGTGCCCAGTGTGGTCGTGAATTTTGTGGGGCACCCGGAAAACAAACCCAGCATCGCCCTCTACGGCGGCGACGCCACCCCCCGCAAGATCCCCGGCACCGACATCTCCCTGCAACTGCGTCCGCGCCGCCATTCCTTGGGTTACGCCGTCCGCCTCGAAAAATTCTCCCACGACCTTTATCCCGGCACCTCGACGCCTAAAAATTTCGCCAGCAAAGTCGTGGTGCTGGAGCAGGGCAAGCCGGAACGCACGGTCAACATTTCGATGAACCAGCCGCTGCGCATGGAGCGTGAGACGCTGTTCCAAGCCTCGTTCATCGGCGAAGACACCACCGTTTTGCAGGTGGTCCAGAACCCCGGCTGGACCATCCCCTACATCGCCTGCGCACTGGGAACGGTGGGTCTTTTGGTGCATTTCATGCTGAGTTTGTGGAAATTTCTGGATGGGAAAACCGCCAAGCCGGTCTGTGAAAAAGAACAATCCGCCGAAACCGGCGCGCAAGCGACAGTTGGCTCGGTTTTGCCCGGATGGCTTCTTCCCGCATTGGCCGTCATCGCGGTGGCCGCCACGGTCGGCTATGGGGTCATCTCACCTTCGTTTGAATCCCGCGTCAAATCGAACATCACCGCTGCGGGCGAACTGCCGGTGGTCGCCGGCGGCCGCGTGCAACCCATGGATTCCCTGGCGCGCAACGCCCTTCTGACCCTCTCCGGCCGAAGCGAACTGCGCCTTCCCGCCGTCGGGGGGCAACCCACCCGCAAACTGCGCGCCACTGAATGGCTGCTGGATGTTTTCACCGATCCCAAGTTGGCCGACACGTACCCCATCTTGCTCATTGACCATGATGAGGTGAAAACGCTCATTCATAAGGAAAAATCACCCGAAAAGCGCTTCTCCATGGCGGATATCCTGCCTTACTTCAATGGAAAGGATCTGGGCCCCGCCTTTGAAGAAGCTGGCAAAACCCCGCATGAAAAACGCGACGCCCGCCAACATGCGCTCATCGAGCTCGAGGGTCGCATCGGTTTGTATGCCAAGCTGCGCGGACGTTCGGCCATGCTGGTTATCCCGCCACCGTTGGAATCTTCAACCAATGCCGGCCGCGACCCGGCCGGCTGGCTCCCGCTGCCGGATGCGCTGGCCACCATGCAGCAACAGGGCTGGTCCAGCCCTGCGCAGGTTAAAGATTGGGCCAAGACGCTGGAAGCCTGGCAAAAAACGACTGAGGGATCCAAGCAGTTGCAGGATGAGGTGGAAGCTTGGTCCAACCTGTTGACGGCCTGGCAAGGCAAGGATCCGGCGGTCATCCGCACGGCCGTCCGCGACCTTCATGGAAAAAGCGCTAACATCGCCCCGCAAGCCGCCCGCCACGCCGAGGTGGAAGCCTTCTTCAACCAAACCGATCCCTTCTATGGCGCCCTCTGGATCTATATCAGCGCGGCCCTGTGCGTGTTCGCCTCGTGGGCCTTCTGGCGCATCCCGCTTTTGCGGACGGCCTTTGTCCTGATTGCCATCGGCTTTGCCATCCATACCCTGGGCCTTGGCACGCGCATATGGCTTTCCGGCAGGCCGCCGGTCACCAACCTGTACTCATCGGCCGTGTTCGTCGGCTGGGCCATGGCCGGTTTCTCACTGGTGGCCGAATGGGTGCTGGCCCGCTTCCTGCAATTGCGCCTGGGCTTTGCCCTCTTGGTGGGCGCCATCGCCGGCGCACTGACCCTGCAGATTGCCGGCAAACTCGCAGAAGAAGGCGACACCATGGCCGTTCTTCAGGCCGTGCTGGACACCAACTTCTGGCTGGCCACCCATGTGGTGGTGGTGACGCTGGGCTATGCGGCCACATTCCTCGCCGGCACGCTGGGCATCATCCACCTGATCTTCGGCCTGCTTGCCCCCGGCGACAAGAAGACCATCCGTACGCTGACTGGCATCATCTATGGAACGCTGTGCTTCGCCCTTCTGTTCTCCTTCGTAGGCACCATCCTGGGCGGCATCTGGGCCGACCAATCCTGGGGCCGCTTCTGGGGCTGGGACCCCAAGGAAAACGGCGCAATGATGATTGTCCTGTGGAACATCCTCATCCTGCACGCCCGCATGGGCGGCATCGTCAAAGACCGCGGCTTGGCCATGCTGGCGGTGTTTGGCAACATTGTCACCGCCTGGAGTTGGTTTGGCGTCAACCAGTTGGGCGCAGGCCTGCATTCGTACGGCTTTACCAGCGGGGTGGTGGTCGGCCTTCTCCTCTTCATCATGATGAACCTCGGCATCATCGGACTGGGCTTCTTGCCCTCAGGCAAGCCCAAGTTGGACCGTTTCTGAAAACCGCTCACCTTGAAAACCAAGGCCGCCGGACACCCTCCGCCGATCTTGGTTTTTTTGCATTTCCGGCTGCCCAACCGGCCGAAGCCGACCCTCCGTGTTATCCTCTCCACCCCGCCACCCCACCCCCTTTACCCCCATCGGCGGAAAAGAAGAACGCGAGAAAGAAAATGAGCGAGCAGAACAACCCGACCGTCACGAACGAACCCACGCCCCTTGTCGCCGCCCCCGAGCAGGACATCAACGCGCAAGTGGAAGCCGCCATATTCGCTTCCGGCGCTTCGATCGACGCCCTGCACGCCACCCCGGCCAATCCGGCCGGCGAAGGCGAACAGGGCCAGGGCAAGCAGCGCCACATCAAGCGCGGCCGCATCTGCGCCGTGCGCGGCGAAGACGTGTTCGTGGACATCATCGAAGGCACCGGCAAACTGCAGGGGATCGTGCCCAAGGGGCAGTTCGAGCGCGACCCGCGCATCGGCTCGATCATGGACTTCGTCGTCAATTCGGTCAATGTGGCCGACGGCATCATGCTCCTCTCGCGCGAAGGCGCCATTGGCAAGACATCGTGGGACACCCTGGCCAAGGGCCAGAGTGTCGAAGCGCGCGTGACCGGCTTCAACAAAGGCGGGCTGGAACTCGAACTCCTGGGCGGCGTCAAGGCTTTCATGCCCGCCGGCCAGGTGGACATCAACTACATCGAAAACCTCGAGCAGTTCGTCGGCCAGAAAATGCAGGCCAACGTCACCGAAGTGGATCGCAAGCACAAGAAGGTCATGCTTTCACGCCGCGCCATGGTTGAAAAAGAACGCCGCGCCGGCCGCGAAAAGGTGCTGGCCACCCTGGAAGTCGGCTCCATGGTCGAGGGCACGGTCACCAAGATCATGCCGTTCGGCGCCTTCATCGACATCGGCGGCGTGGATGGCATGCTGCACATCTCGGAAGTCAGCCACGGCCATGTGGCCAACATGAACTCCGCCGTCAAGCAGGGCGACAAGGTGCGCGTCAAGGTCACCAAGATCGAAAAGGACGAAAAGGGCCGCGACAAGATCGCCCTCTCGCTCAAGGCCACCCTGTCCGATCCGTGGGATGCCATTGCAACCCGCATCCAGGTCGGCGGCCAGGTTGAAGGCCTGGTCACCCGCACCATGGACTTCGGCGCATTCGTCGAAATCGAAGCCGGCATCGAAGCCCTCATCCCCGTCTCGGAACTCTCCCACAAGTATGTCGAGAAGGTCGAAGACGTGATCAAGAAGGGCGACCGCCTCAAGTTCACCGTCAGCCAGATCGACCTCGGCAAGCGCCAGATTCGCCTCACCCTCAAGACCGGAGCCAAGGCCAACCCCTGGGTTGAAGCCGAAGCCAAGTACACCGCCAACAGCAAGCATGAGGGCAAGGTGGTGGCAATCAAGGAATTCGGCGCCTTCGTCGAACTTGAAGACGGCATCGAAGGCATGGTCCACATCTCGCAAATCGCCGACAAGCGCGTGGAGAAGGTTGAGGACTTCCTCAAGATCGGCGACATCAAGACCTTCCGCATCGCGGAATTCGACGCCGAAAAGCGCAAGATCAGCCTGTCCCTCAAGGAACCCCGCGCCGAAGGCGACAACAAGTCCGGCGGCAGCTTTGGCGGCAAGTCGGGAGGCAACTTTGGCGGTGGCAACTTCGGCGGCAAGCGCAGCGCGAAGGAAGAAATCCCCATCGTCAAGGGCCCGGCCGTCAAGCGCCTGCCCGCCAGCTCGCTCAAGGGCGGCATGGATTTGGGCAGCACCGGCCTTGGCAACTTCAAGCTGTAAAACCCATGCGAACCGATCCGAAAAAACCGCGCCTTGGCGCGGTTTTTTTTCGATGCACATCCCGTTTTCATTTGGCGGATTGCGGAAGCGGCACCGGCTTGTCTTCCACCAGTTTGTAAATCTTTCCCTCGGAGATCGAGCATGCGTAAATCTCACCCTGCGCATCCTCGCCAAAAGATGAAAGCGTGCTGATTTTGAACGGCAGCAATTGCGGCGCCTCAAAACCGGAAGAGCCGGTGCGTCGCATCGCCCACAAATTGCCGGTGCCGAAATCACCGTAAATGTACCAACCGCGAAGATCCGGAATGGTTTGCCCGCGGTAGACATGGCCGCCGGTCACCGAAATACCCCCTTTGGGATCATGGTCATGGTGGGCCACCGGCTCGACAAGAGGCAATGTCGCCGGTTTTTCCTGGTCGGCAAACGGCAGCGATGCTTCCCGCACGCGCCAGCCGTAATTGCCGCCGCGGACGATGATGTCGACCTCCTCCTGCTTGTTTTGGCCTACATCCCCGCACCACAGGTCGCCGGTTTGGGAATCAAATGAAAACCGCCACGGGTTGCGCAAGCCAAGCGCCCATATTTCGCCGCGGAAACCGGGCTTGCCGACAAACGGATTGTCCTTGGGGATGGCGTAGGCAAGGCCGGCCGCGGCATCCGCATGATCCACATCCAATCGGAGTATTTTCCCAAGCAGGGTGTCGGTTTTCTGCCCGTTGCCAAACGCGCCATGCTTGTCGCCACCGCCGCCGCCATCACCCAAGCCCCAATAAAGCATGCCGTCTGGACCGAAAGCCAGCATCCCGCCATTGTG
>CANIYR010000091.1 GCA_947471825.1 Phycisphaeraceae bacterium
AGGAACAGGCGTCGGAGGATGTAGGCAAACATGGGTTATTTGTTCTTCTGCAGCTCCCTGGGCACGTACCAGTATCCGTAGTTGTAGAAACCGACCTTGGGCTCCACCACGCCCTTGAAACGCCGGTTGATGAGCGACATCGTTTCGCGGGTGAACAGGAAGGCGTAGGGCTGGTCCTCGTGCAGGATGCGGTGGCATTCCTTCCACATGGCGTCGCGCTTGGGCTTGTCCATCTCGACCCGGGCCTGGTCGATGAGCAGGTCGAGCTTGGGGTTGCTGTAGCCGATGTTGTTGTCGCCGCCATTGATCGAAACCGAATGGAAAATCTGGCGCGGATCGGACTCCACCGACCCGCCCCAAGCCAGCGACACCGCCTGGAAATCGCGCGAACCCAGACGGGTGAGCAAAACCGGAAAATCCAACGGTTCGGTGTCCATGATGACCCCGCCGCGGCGCAGCCCGTCGCGGATGAACTGCATTTGGCGGTCGGACCCCTCGTGTCCGGCGCCGTAAGACAGCCGGAAGCGGAATTCGCGGCCGGAAGCGTCCTCGAGGATGCCGTTGCCGTCACGGTCCTCCCAGCCCGCCTCCTTGAGAAGGGCCCTGGCCCGCGCAGGGTCATAAGGCCAGGGCTTGAGCGCGTTGTCGCTTTGGGCGCTGGAACGCTCGAAGGGGCCGGTGGCCACCTTGCCGATGCCGTTGAAAATGTCGTTCAAAATACGCTCGCGGTCAATCAGCAGGACCATCGCCTGGCGCACGCGTTTGTCGGCAAACGGCGACGGTTTCCCTTCCCATTGCTCATTCCAACCGATGTAGGAATAACCGTCGTCAAGCGATGTGAAACGGTGAAACTCCGCCATGCGGGCGATGGATTTGGGATCGCTGCCGTCCTTGGTTTCCTTGATTTCCCTTTCGAACTGCGGGAACTTGTCGGGTGAAATGCCGAATGAATCAATGATGCCGTTGCGGAAATCCACCTCGCGGGCTGTGTTGGTCTGGTATTCGCGGAACGTGAGTTTGGCCAAGGGCGGACGCGGCCCCCAAAACCATGGATTGCGCACCAATACCGCGCCAGCCCCGGGCGTCCAAGACTCCGGCTGCCCGGCGAGCATGAAGGGGCCGGAACCGAACAAGAGGCCGGGCTTGGCGTTGAATTCCGCCGCAGTGAAGCGCGAATACCAATGCTTGGCCAGAATGGGCATGCCGCCGGTGAATTCCAGGCTTTTGAAATACGGTTCGGACATGCGGAACACCACCCGGCGCGGCCCCTCGGCGCGGCAGGAAACAACCTTGTCCATCAGGGCCTTCAAATCCGGGCAGTCCGTTTCGGGATCTTGGATTTTCTGGAAGGTGTACGCCACATCCGCACTGGTCAGCGGCTCGCCATCGGAAAAACGCACGCCGGGACGCAAGTCGAAACTGATGGACAAACCGCCGGGGGCCACCTCCCATTTTTCGGCGATGTAGGGCTCCCAAGCCATGGTGTCGGGATTGCGCTGAAGCAGGGATTCTTGGACCACACTGGAAACCAATTGCTGATACAAATCAGCCGGCACCAAGGGCGTCAGCTTCTTGAGCGGCACCGGCAAGCCGCCTGTGTAACTGTCTCCCTCGGCAAAATCAGGTTGCCGGTAGATGCCGCGCACCGAGGCGAAAGGATCAAACCCGGAAGACGGAGGCAGGCGGAAGCCGTCCTCGATGCAGATCATGTCGGCCAGTTTGTCCTCGTTTTTGAACAATTGGGACCTGGCTGACTGCCAATGGTCCCACCGGGCATCCAGCGCCCGCATGCCGGCGGCCAAGGTGGCCGTCAGAATGATGGACAATCCGCCGATAAACAGGTGGGGGCGCAAACGCATGGGCACTTAGCGCACGGGGGAAGGTGAATCGGGTGCAGCCTTGGCGGCCTTGGCCAACTCATCCAAACGCGTCAGAAGGGCGTCCTGCTTCTCCAATTTGGCGTGAACTTCATCAATCACCTCGCCTTGACGCAAAATTTGCACCCAGGACAACGCAGCCACCGCAATGGCGAGGACAACCAGTCCGCAGATGAGGAAATCTTTGAAGTTGAAACGATTTTCCATGGGAAAAACCTCTGGGGCGGGAATGGATCAGGTCGGCATGATATGCGCCATGCGGATGGAGTAAACCGTTGCGACGCATTTCTTTTTTCCACCAAGGGCATGGCCGGTCCTTGGGGGCAAAAAAATGCCGCCCCGCGGATGGGGGCGGCAAAAAGGGACGGCAAGGCCGTTGTTTCACTTCGCAAACTGCTTGCGCACCCGGGCGGCAATCTGGCCATTGGTCATTTTGTCGGCGGCCTCCACGCCGACGATTTTCTTGCCCAATTTGTTCTTCTGCAGCCGTTTTTTCAATTCCCCCTTGGCCTCGCCCGGCCCCAGGATGAGGATGGCATCGGCATCCCGGATGGCGGCGATGATGCCGTCGTAGTACGCGCTTAAGTGGGCCTGCTTGATGCGCTCGCGGACGATGTCGCGCGGCACCTTTTGGGCCTCAAATGCGCCTTTCATCGGGGAATCCCCGGCCCGGCGCAGCTGCTTTTCGGCGCGCGAGAAAGTCAGACTGAACTCGGCCGCTTGGCCGTCCACGGCGACAATGACCGCCTTTTGATGGTCAATCCATAATCCGACATTGGTTTTACGCATGGGATCCTTTTGCTGAAATCACGACCTGACAGGTGGATAAGTTGCCTACGCGGCATTATTCTAATGTGAAAGATAAAAAAGTCCTTTTTATTTTTTGGCGGCAGGCGGGGACCCCTGCGGCTTGCGGCGGCTTCGCCAGGCAATCAGCCCCACATCCATGACCCAGAACGGCATGATGTCCACCACGGGAATGGCTTCCGGAAGGAGGCCCAGCAGCAATTCCCAGCGGGCCCCCAAGAGCAGCGCCAACAAAACGGCGGTGATGGCATCCACCCCCCATTGCAAGGGACCGGAAAACGTCAAAACCACCGACAGCAGGTCGGAAATCAAGGCGATGCCAAACGCCACGCCAAGGCGCAGCCACGACAGCCGGGGCCGGGCTGGCGCATCGGCGGCGGAACCACCCGGGTTTGATATGTTTATTTCTTTCATATCAAATGATTTGCATCTAAGGTTCGGGGTTTGGCGAACACCTTGAGGGACCGTTTGGGCCCCCTTTGCACCGTCTCAGCGCTTGACCGATCGCGGGTCCATTTTTTCACGCAAGGCGTCCCCCAAGAAATTAAGCGCCAAGAGGGTCAATCCCAGCAGCACGCAAGGGAACACCAAAAGCGATCCATGAACCTTCATGCCGACCTGGCCCAAGGATGCAAGCTCCCGCACACCATCGGCGGCCAAACCGCCCCAAGACGGCAACGGAGCCTGCACGCCGATGCCCAGGAACGACAGGAAGGACTCCTCCAAAATCGCCCCCGGCACCGCCAAGGTGGCGTACACGATGATCGGGCCCAGGCAGTTGGGCAGCAAATGGCGGAAGAAAATGCGCGCCGGCCCGCAACCGACGGCGCGGGCCGCCTCCACAAAAGGCTGGGCCCGCAGCGAAAGCACCTGGCCGCGGATCACCCGGGCCATGGTGAGCCACGACACCCCGCCGATGGCCAGGACCAGGGTGGCCAGGTTGATGGCGAGCGGGTACTGCTGCAGAACATCCAGGATTTTGAGCCCAAGCGAGAGGTCGCCGGACTCCTTGGCCTTGGCCACCACCGACTGGGATTTGTCCATGAAGCCAAGCACCGCCACCGAAATCATCACGACAATCAGGATGTAAGGCAGTCCGTAAAGCACATCCACGATGCGCATGAGCACGGCATCCACACGGCCTCCCGCGTAGCCGGCCAGGGCGCCCCAGGCGGTGCCGATGACCACCGCCACGGCTGCCGCCGCCAGCCCCAGACCCAGGCTGATCGCCCCGCCAAGCAGGCAGCGCGCCAGGAGCGAGCGGCCCATGTAATCGGTGCCGAAAGGCTCGAACGCCGATTTCGTCTCCGGCACGGCCGGCACCCCGGGCGCCGGGGACGGCGCATCCACCTGCCATTCAATCCGACCGGGTGCATGGCGCGTGGCGGTTTCCACCAGGCGCTGGCCGTCATAAGACGATTTTTGCGCGGTCCAGGGCAGGAGAAGCAGGCATGGCAGCGCCACCGCCAACAGAACCACCGCACCCAAGCGGGCGGGGGAAAACCAGTGGCTTGGGGAAAAAGCGGGTGGCATGGCGGGAAAGTATAGGAGCGCGCCCCCCTACAATCCCCAAGTGGATTTCTTCAAGCAAAAAAATGACCGGCCCAGGCCGCACCCGGTGCGCGGCACGCTGTTTTTCATCCTGCTCGCCATCATCGGGGCCTTGGCGGCGCGTGTGTACCTGATGGAGGCCTATGCCATCCCTTCCGGTTCGATGGCGCCCACCCTGCTCGGCGACCACCGGCATGCCGTCTGCCCGGCCTGCGGACATGGCTTCGATGTGGACGGCGCCCTTGACGCGGATGGCGCCCCTTACGGCCGCACCGGCCTCATGCTGCACTGCCCGCTGTGCAGCACCGGTGTGCCGGTGCCCAAAAACCTGCTCGGCGGCGATCGCCTGATGGTTTCCAAGTTCCCCGCCCGGCCCAACCGTTGGGATGTGGTGGTTTTCCGCAATCCCCAGGAAACCGATCCGCTTTCATCGGCGCCTGGGCCGAACGGTTTTTTCATCAAACGGGTGGTGGGGTTGCCGGGTGAAGACCTTCACCTGCTCGACGGCCATGTGTTCGTGAGGAAACAGGGGGAAACGGATTTCCACATTGCCCGCCGGGCGGATCCCCAGGAAAACAAGCACTGGGAGTCCGTGGCGAGGTCGGCCTGGCGGGACATCCGCACGGTGAAAAACCCGCCCGCGGAATGGTCGTTCGATTTTGGGGAATCCCCGGAAAACATGCGGCCCGCCTATGACGACGCCACCCTTCACCCGTACAACCAATTCCGTCAGGGCCTGAAGCATCTGGGCACCGAATGCATCCAGGATCTCCGCCTGGCCGGGCGCGCGGAAAACGGCTCCGGAACGCTCGCCTTCTCCACCTGCTTCGCCACCGCCGACCGCCTGGCGCTGGATCTGGCCCCCGGCGGCCGGCTGCGCCTGACCGGCAACGGCCGCGTCCTCAGGGAAACGGCGCTTGCCCCCGGCCGCCCGGTCACGTTGGAACTCTGGCTGCTCGACCACGAAGCCCTTGCTTTTGCCGACGGCCGCTGCGTTTTGCGGCACGCCTTCAACCTGCCATGGAAGAACCTCCTTGGCCGCCCCGCCCCGCCGTCATTCCCGGAAATCATCGAGACAAGCGGGCATTTCTCCTCGGTTTCGCTGTCTGCCGCCATCCCCTACCTGGCCGAAGTCGGCCCCGACCCGGCCCGCGGCGGCCTGACCCGCAACGGCGCGGGCAAGATCATCATGGCCGACCCGGTCACCCTGCCCGACGGCTCGGGCCAGCCCCAGGCCTGCTGGTTTTGCGTGGGGGACAACAGCCCGGCCTCCACCGACAGCCGCTTCTGGAACAGCCTGCATCCGGAGGTGCGGGAGCGCATGCTGGGCGGCCACCGCTTTGAGGGGCTGGTCCCCGAGGGACTGATGGTTGGCCGCGCCTGGGGCGTGGCCTGGCCGGCCGACGAAGAAGGCGCGGCGTGGAAGCCGGAGTTCCCGAAAATGCGCCGCGTGCGGTGACGGATCAAACCGCCGCCAGCGTTCCGCCCAGCATTTCCCACACCGTGTTGAGGAACTGCGCCAGGAAATAATTGGCCACCATGATGGCGATGAACGACGTGACAAAGGAATCGGTGGCCGCGCGGCCGACGCCGGCGGCGCCGCGCTCGCAGGTGAAGCCCTTCCAGCAGCCGATCAGGCCGATGAGCAGGCCGAACACCAGGCCCTTGCTGATGCCCACGAACAAATCGAAGCCGTGGACCATGTGGGCGGATTCCATCCAATAAATGCCGCCATCGGTGCCAAAGCCGCGCACCGCCACCATCCAGCCGCCCAGGATGCCCAGGGCGTCGCCAAACAGCGTCACCAGCGGCACCATGATGACGCAGGCGGCCACCCGCGGCACCACCAGGTAGGCCAGGGGGTCCACGCCCATCACGCGCAGGGCGTCCACCTGTTCGGTGACGCGCATGGTGCCGATTTCGGCCGACACCGCCCCGCCGACGCGGCCGGCGATCATGACCGCGGCGAACACCGGGCCGATCTGCTTGATGACCGACAAATCGATGATGCCGCCGAGCTTGGTCTCCTGGCCGATGACCGCCAGCTGCGGATGCATTTCGACCGCCAGCACGGCGCCGACGAAAAAACCGACCAGCATGACGGCGGGCACGCTCTTGGTGCCCACGGCGTACAGCTGGGGCTTGAGCAGGCGCATCCAGCCCTGGCCGTGCAGGCGGTGGCGCAGGGCCGTGCAGGTCTGCGCGGAAAATTCGCAAAACCGGCCGAAAGCGGCCAGCTGTCGGGTGGTGATGCAGCCAAGACGGGTGATGGAGCGGACGACGGGCATGGCGGGGATTGTAAACGCGGCGCGGGGCCGGCTGCGGTCTGTTTACAATGGGCCCCATGACTTCCGCTTTTGCCGAACTTGATCACGGACGCCACGGACGCTGCGGCCACCCGGAGGCGGTCTACGCCGCCGGCAAAACGCCGCAGGAAGTGTCCGCCATCGCGGCCGCCATGGTCAGGCACCACGGATTCGCCCTGGTCACCCGCATGGACGGGGCCCATGCCGGGCTTTTGACGCAAACCTTCGCCGGCTCGCCCGTGCGCTGGTGCTCGCGCGGGCGCACCGCGCTCATCGGCGCCCCGCCGGCCGTGCGCACCCTGCCCAAGCCGGTGCGCATCGTCTGCGCCGGCACCAGCGACCGGCCGGTG
>CANIYR010000092.1 GCA_947471825.1 Phycisphaeraceae bacterium
CGCGTTCATCACGTTTTTTGTGCGTTCCAACGTGGTCAGGCAAGTGGAGAAAAAGGTCGCCCAGCAAACCGATACGGCCACCAAACTGATGGCTCAGAAAATCACCGTCCCAGGGCGCAATCCGGGTGACAAAATGAAGGAAATCAAGTCGGTGACCATCAGCCCCAGCCTGTTGCGGGACAAAAAAATCATCAATGAGCGCTATCATGAAATAGGCACCCAGGTGCGCGAATTGACCCAAAAGCGCAACAGCGCCCAGCACGAAGCCAATTGCATCCTTCCCACCGGCGGATTGAATTCGCTCAATGTGGAGGATGCGCGGGTGAAATACCGCAACAGTTTTGAAGCGGCCTTGTGGAATCCCAAATTCCCATCGGGAAAACTCAGGGAGGAAGACCGCAAGAGCGTGAACATCAATCCGCTGTTTGCCGCGCCGCCCCACTCGGAAGAGGAGCTGCAGGTCATCGTGGACAACTTGGTCAAATCGCGTGTCCAGAGTTTTGGGGCATCCAAACTGTCCGATCTCAGCCCCACCCAGCAGCAAACCATCCAGGACAAAGCCCACAATGCCATTGTCGAGGCATTGCGTGACCGTGCCGCCAACATCGGCGTCTATGCTGAAAAAACCCAGTTGTCGGAAACGGCATGCCCGTTCGGGGCCGGCCTTGTCCGCGACTGGGGGCATGGCGTGCCCAGCGAGGAGGTGGCTTATGAATCGCAGGCAGACCTGTGGATTTTGCGCGATATCGTGGACGCCATCCGCGCCGCCAACCATATCGGCGAAGAGGGCAGGTCGGTGTTGAACGGCCCGGTGAAACGGCTGCTCCGCCTGCAAATCAACCGGGATGGATACGTGGGCATGCACACCATGGGATGGGCCGTCGGCACCGGTTCAACCGCTTCATCCGGCAGCATGCCGATTGCCAATTCATCCGTTTATTTCCCCGCGGAATCAATGCCGCAGGTCGAAAACTTCTTTGCAAGCCCGACCGGCCGCGTGTCAAACTCCCTTTACGACGTCAAGCATGCCAGGTTGGATGTTTTGGTGGATGTCCAGCGCCTGCCGGAGTTGTTTGAAGCCCTTGACGGCATCAATGCGATGACCGTTTTGGATGTGGATATCGATGATGTGGACGAGTACAAGGAGTTGCGCGACGGCCACTACTATTACGGCAAATGTGACGTGGTAAGGGCCAGCATCTTGGTGGAAACCATCTGGATGCGCAGCTGGACGGTTGCAAAAATGCCTGCGGGAACCAAAAAGTACCTCAACATCAGCACAGGCGGCGACCCTGCGGCGGCCACCCCGGTCGAATCAGCCCCAAGCACCAAGAGGAAGGAAAGCAAATGAAAATCAAGGACGCCACATTCATCCAGCGGCATGTTGAAAAAATGGCACTGGGCACCGCCGGTGTTTTTCTCTTGCTTGTCACGGCCTACTATCTTTTCCCGTCCTCGAAACCTTTCGGGGTCGTCCTGGGCGTCAAGGAAGGCAGGAAAAACATCGGCGATGTCGGCCCCATGATGACCGACTTGTCAAAAACGCTCAAAAAGGCGATTCTCAAGAAAAGCCAGATTAATCCCGACGATTTTTATCCGCCGAATTATCCGCAGATTTTGCGCGATCTGCATGACGTTCCGGTCACGCATGGGGTGCTGTTGCCGCAATGGGGCAATCATCCATTGGACGTGAAAGTGATGACAATCATTCCCACCTCCAACCAGGCCTATTACCGGCCCCGTCCTCCGGCGCCCCTTGGCGGCCGTGTGCTCACCGGCAATGTGGTTTTGGCTTCCGGTGAAGACAGGACGTATGTGAGTTTGGACGCCACCTTCGACCAGGACGCATGGTCCAAACGTATGCAGGATGCAGCCAAAAAGCACACTTCATCGGAGGAAGTGCTCATCGCCCCAATGGTCGCCCAAGGATTGAATCTGGCCGGCGTTTACCTTGAGCGCGAGCAGTGGGATGCCGCCCGGCGTGCTTGGGCGGGGCGCCAAGCCATCGTTCTTGATGGCCAAGTCTGTTACCGTGAGGACCAGCCGGGGTTTGACGCCAATATCGAAAAGGAGAGGGCGAATTCCGTCTTGAAATCCATCAAGGACAACCAGTCCGTCATTCGCAACCCGGGATTCCCGCCATTGGACAAGGGCAGTCCGGTGCCGGTCCTGGTTCAGGAAAAAAATGCCGAGATGGCCAAGGAAAATCCGGCGGCCTTTCCGGTTCCAAGTTCCGAGGTGAAGGAGTCCATCCTGCCCGCTTTGCGGGTTTGGGCGCATGACCTCAGTGTGCAACCCAACCAAAAATACCGGTACCGCTTGGTGGTCAATGTGGTCAACCCGCTCTACGGTGTTTCTGCCGCTTCGCTCAATGAGGATCAGGCCAAGAAGAACGCGACCCAGATCGCATTGGCCCCCGAGCCCCGCGAATTGGAATCGACCCCGTGGGTCCCTGTGACCATTTCACCCAATTTCTGCTGCTTCTTCGTGGATGCCCCCAACAACCTTGCACAGTTCGAGGTTTGGAAGATTGTGGGCGGCAACTGGGTCATGCAAGCGTTTGACGTCAAGCCAGGCGATGCCGTCGGCAATGCCAACGCGCTGGTCCAATTTTCTTCCGGTGAGACAAAGCCGGTGAATCTGGACAGTCATTACGTTCTGATGGATGTCATGGAGATACCCGATCCCACCCGTCCCGAACGGAAGGTGAAGGCCGCCCTGCTCATGAACGCCGGAGGCCAGTTGGAGGTGCGTTACAGCAGCGTCGATGCCAACAGCATCGAGCGCATGCAACTGTTGGACAAACTCCGCGAGGTTGCCGCTCCCGCAAACGGCGGCGCAGCCCCGGCTCCGCGCTGATGCGCATGCCCCCCATTCGGATTTGATTTTTGAAAAACAAGAAAAAGCCCGGCCAGCAGCCGGGCTTTTTCTTGTGGTACCCTACCTGCATGTCCCAACCCATCACTGATTCCGACGTGCGCCATGTGGCCAAATTGGCGCGTTTGCACCTTTCCGACGCCGAAGTGTCCGCGATGGCCGTCCAATTGGGCAGCGTGCTGGGTTATGTCGGCATGCTGCAGGAGTTGGATGTGTCCGGCATCGAACCGCTCACGCATGCGCTGGATCAAACCAATGTGTTCCGCGCCGACGAGCCGCTGCCCGGCCTGCCGGTGGAGATTGCGCTGCGCAACGCGCCCGACCGCGACGGGCCTTTCTTTGCGGTGCCCAAGGTCATTGGTGATGGCGGCGGCGCATGATTCCGCGCATTTTCGGCATATTCCTTTCCCTCTTTCAGGTTGGCGCGCCGGCGCCCCAATCCCATGCCTTTTGATCCCACCACCTCCACGCTGGTTTCCCTGCGCGACGCCATCGCAACGAAAAAGATTTCCGCCGGCGAAGCCGCCGCCGCCTACCTCGCGCGCATCGCGAGCATCAACCCGTCGCTCAACGCCTACCGTGAAGTTCTGGCGGAAAAGGCCGCCGCCCGCGCGGCCCAGGTGGATGCCGGCCGGGTCCGGGGCCCGCTGGCCGGTGTGCCGATCGCCATCAAGGACTGCATGTGTTATGCGGAAGGCACGACCTGCGCCGGCTCCAACATGCTCCGCGGCCACCGTTCCCCCTTCACGGCGACGGCCGTCAAGAAGCTGGAGGACGCCGGCGCCGTCATCCTGGGCACCACCAACATGGACGAGTTCGCCATGGGCTCTTCCACCGAAACCTGCGCCTATGGCAAGGTGTCCAATCCGTGGGACGTCACCCGCGTGCCCGGCGGGTCCTCCGGCGGCGCCTCGGCCGCCATGGCCGCGGATCTTGCCGCCGCCGCGCTGGGCTCCGACACCGGCGGCTCGATCCGCCAGCCGGCCGCCGTCACCGGCACCGTGGGCTTGAAGCCGACCTACGGCCGCGTTTCACGCTGGGGTTTGATCGCCTACGCTTCGTCCCTCGACCAGATCGGCACCTTCACCCGCTCGGTCGGGGATGCCGCCCTGCTTGCCAAAATCATGTTCGGCGCCGATCCGCTCGACGGCACCACGGCGCAAATGGGGGTGCCGGCAGACCTTGATCAGGTGGAGTCCGCCCCCGGCCGGATGCGCATCGGCGTCGCCCGCCAATTCACCCAGGATGGCGCCAACGAGCCTTCGGTCCAGCGTGCCTACGAGGAGGCCCTGGCCGTTTACAAGGCCGCCGGCGCGGAGGTGGTGGAGGTGGACCTGCCGCACACCAAGTACGGCATCCCGTGCTATTACCTGGTGGCGACGGCGGAGGCATCCTCCAACCTCGCCCGTTACACCGGCATGCACTACGGCCACCGCGCCAAGGATGCCGGCGACCTGGCCGACCTGTACCGCAAGAGCCGCGCCGAGGGGTTCGGCGCCGAGGTCAAGCGCCGCATCATGCTGGGCACCCACGCCCTCTCCAGCGGCTATTACGACGCCTACTACACCCGCGCCCTCAAGGTTCGCCGCCTGATCCGCAACGATTTCGACACCGCCTTCGCCTCCTGCGACGCCATCCTGTGCCCGACCACCACCGGGCCGGCCTTCAGGATCGGCGAGAAAACCGGCGATCCCCTGACCATGTACATGAACGATGTGTACACCGTGACCGCCAATCTGGCCGGTCTGCCGGCCATCTCCCTGCCGGCCGGCTTTTCGGCGGCGGAGGGCGGAAAATTGCCGGTTGGCGTCCAATTGATCGGCCAAGCCTTTGATGAGGCGCGCCTTTTGCGCATCGCCCGCGTCCATGAGCGCGCCACGGGCCATCATCTGGTCCGTCCCGTGCTTTGATCCGGCAATTTCCTCACGGATGCCCGCTACCCTGCCCCATCACTTTCACCTGAGGCTTCCACATGGCAAACGAACCGCTGTACCTTGGCATTGATTTGGGCGGCACCAACATCAAAGCCGTCATTGTCGACGAGGATGGCCATGTGCTGGGCCGCGCCCAGGCCAAGACCAAAGGGGCGGACGGGTTTGATGCCGTGATGGACCGCATCGTGGCCGTCTCGAAAGAGGCGGCGCTGGGCGCCAAGGCGGAGTGGCGCCATCTGGCCGGCGTCGGCATCGGCGCCCCGGGCCCGGTGGACCCCCACAAAGGTCTGCTGCTTTGCGCGGTCAACCTGGGGTGGGGGGAAACCAAACTGGCCGACCTGTTGTCCAAGAAACTGGCTTTGCCGGTGACGGTGGACAATGACGTGAATGTCGGCGCATGGGGCGAATTCTGCGTCGGGGCCGGCCGCGGCTGCCACGGCGACATGCTGGCCATTTTTTCCGGCACCGGCGTCGGCGGGGCGCTGATTTTGGACGGCGACATTTACCACGGCCCCGGTTTTTCCGCCGGCGAAATCGGCCACACGGTCATCCAGGCCTTTGCGCCTGTGGGTTCGCGCACACTGGAGGAATTGGCCAGCCGCGGGGCCATCGCCCGCCGGCTGTCCGACATGCTGCGCGCCAGCCATCCTTCGGTGATCCCCAAGCTGGTGGACGGCAACCTGGATGACATCCGCTCCAAGGTGATCGCCAAAGCCCTCAAAATGGGCGACCCCCTGACTTGCGCGGTGGTGGATGACGCGGCCAAAGCCCTTGGCGTGGCGGCGGCCAACGCGGTGACCCTGCTGTCGGTGCCGACGGTGGTGCTCGGCGGCGGCCTGGCCGAAGCCTTGGGCGACGATCTGCTGCGCCGCGTCAAAAAGAGTTTCGCCGAAAGTGTTTTTCCGCCGGACATGGCCGGCCGGGCCAAACTGCTCATCGGCAAATTGGGCGACGATGCCGGCCCGGTGGGTGCGGCGCTTCTCGCCGTCGAGCGGCTGTGAGCGGCCCGGGTGGCTTCTCGCCGTTCCCTCACGCGTGCGGGATATCTTTCATGAAAGGAGCCCGCCATGTCGCCCCCCAAAGCCAAAATCAAGACCGCCGCCGCCCCGGCCGCACCCACCTCGGCCCCCGAATTGTTTTTCGACCGCGAGATGTCGTGGCTGGCATTCAACCGCCGCGTGCTGCACCAGGCGGCCGATGCCCGCACGCCGCTCTTGGAAAGGCTGGCGTTCCTGGCGATTTTCTCCTCCAACTTGGATGAGTTTTTCCAAAAGCGCGTCGGCGGCCTCAAGCAGCAGATCGATGCCGGCGTGCCCGGCACGGACATCGTCCCCGGCGGGCCGGCGGCGCAATTGGCCGCCATCCGGGCCGAAGTTCTGTCGCAACTGGCCGAGCAGGCGCAGATTTTCGCCGAAGTCAAAACCCAACTCAGGGCCGAGGGCATCGCGTTCCTGTCCTGGGAGGAACTGGAGGCCGGCGAGCAGGCCCGCGCCACCGCCGTGTTCATGTCGGAGTTTTTCCCGGTGCTGACGCCGCTGTCGGTGGATCCCGGCCATCCGTTCCCCTTCATCTCCAACCTGTCCACCTCGCTTGGCGTGGTGCTGCACCACGCTGTGAAGACCGACGATGCCGGCGAGGAGCCGTTGTTTGCCCGCGTCAAGGTGCCGCGCGTGCTGCCGGCTTTTTTGCGTGTTGACGACGGCCGCGACGCCCGCGTCCACCGCTTCATCTCGGCCGAGGACCTGATCCGCCGGCACCTGCCCGCCCTGTTCGAGGGCATGGAGGTGCGCGAGGTGCTGCCCTTCCGCCTGACCCGCAGCGCCACGGTCGAGCATGACGTGGACGACGATGACGAGGCCGAGGACCTGCTTGAATCGGTGAGCCTGGAACTGCGCGAGCGCAAGTTCGCCAGCGCCGTGCGCATGGAGGTGATGCTGGATGCCGGCCACCCGATGCACCGTTTCATCACCGACGAGGTGGAGCTGGAATTCGACGACATTTACCCGGCCATCCCCGGCCTGATCGACCCCACCACGCTGTGGTCCATCCATGCATCC
>CANIYR010000093.1 GCA_947471825.1 Phycisphaeraceae bacterium
CAGCGTGGTCGGCCTGCCGGACGCGGCAGTCAAGGAGTCGCTGGACCGCGTGATCACCGCCATCAAGAACAGCCATTATGCATTCCCCTTGGTGGATGTGCGCCTGCTGGTCAACCTGGCACCCGCCGACCTGCGCAAGGAAGGCCCGGTGTACGACCTTCCCATCGCCGTCGGCGCACTGTACGCCGCCGGCATATTGCGGCGGGATGCCGCCTCGCCGGATCCGGCCAAACTGCTGTTCGCCGGCGAACTGGCACTCGACGGCCGGGTGCGTCCCATTTCCGGCGTCATCAACCTGGCCATGCTGGCTGCCAAGACGGGCATGCACGGCGTGGTGGTGCCGGCCGAATGCGCATCGGAGGCGACCGCCGTACCGGGCATCCATGTCTACCCTGCCACCACCCTGATGCAGGTGGTCGGACACCTCTCGGGGCTGGCCCCCATCGCGCCGATGCCGCCGCATGATGCGGAAGGCGCCATCAGCGAAGCCAAAGCCGAAGTGGATTTCGCCGACATCCGGGGCCAGGAAGGCGCCAAGCGCGCCATGCTGATTGCCGCGGCCGGGGGACACAACATCCTGATGATCGGTCCGGCCGGCACCGGCAAGACCATGCTGGCCAAGGCGCTGCCGGGCATCCTGCCGCCGCTCTCGCGCGAAGAGGCGCTGGAAGTGACCCGCATTTGGAGCAGCATCGGCAAAGTCCCCAAGGGAACGCCGCTTCTGACCGTGCGCCCCCACCGCAGTCCCCACCACACCGCCAGCCCGGCTTCGGTCATCGGCGGAGGCGTCAATCCCCGCCCCGGGGAAGTCTCGCTGGCCCATCACGGCGTTCTGTTTTTGGACGAAATGGCCGAATTCCCGCGCGCCGTTCTTGAAACCTTGCGCCAGCCGATGGAAGACCACTGCGTGACCATCACCCGGGCCAACGGCGCGATGAAATTTCCCGCCCGCTTCATGCTGGTTGCCGCCCTCAACCCCACCTCCGCCGGCGGGGACATCCCGCATGACGAACTCGGCAAAAAAGACATGGGCCGCTACCTTTCGCGGATTTCAGGGCCTCTCATTGATCGCATTGACATGCATGTGGAAGTGCCCAAAGTGCCGTTCAAGCAACTCTCCGGCGCACCCACCGGACGCACCTCCTGCGACCTGCGCGCGCAGGTCATCACCACCCGCAAACGACAAACCGAGCGCAATGGCGGAACGCTCAAACCCAACGCCGCGCTGACAGGCGCAGAACTCGACAAGTGGGCGCTGATGAACGCCGAGGCAAGGGAAATCCTGCGCCAAGCCATGCAGGAACTGGGTCTGTCAGCCCGTGCCTACGACCGCATCCGCCGGGTGGCCCGCACCATCGCCGACATGGAAGGGGCCGATGGTTTGACCGCCAGCCATGTGGCTGAGGCGGTTCAGTACCGGTTGCTGGACCGGAATAAGGGCGGCATGGCCGGCGGATGAACCCTCTTTTCATTTCTTCCCGAGGCTTGCCAGCCAAGACTCGCGTGGCACGCAGTACGGCAGGCACTTTTCCTTCACGCCGCGTTCCTCGCTGAACAGCAGGGCACGGTTGGCGCCCAGGTTGGAGGCATCCGTGGCATCCATGAGGTTGCTCGAATCACCGGCACTGATTTGGAAGAACAGGCGGTGGTCGAATTCACGCAGCATGTTGCGCTCGAAGCAACGGTCGAAAGTGGCGTAACTGTCGGCCCACAAAATCGTGTGGATGCCCACGGACGAACCGTCTTTGACGATGTCGGCCATCATTTTGTCGGCCGCCGGCGGCTTGTCGGCCGGCCCGTCCATGCTGAAGGAATAGCCGCTTTCGCTCTTGCGCAAGCCGCGGTACCGCTGCAAGCCGTGGATGACCAGAAGATGGCGCGGGGATGAAAAATCATTGGACTCCACCCGGCGGCGCACTTCGGCGTGGACAACGGACAGGGCTTCGTCAATCTGGCGCATGGCTGCAAAGGTGACCGGGTGCGGCAGCACGCCCAATGTGCGCGCCAGCGCGCCATACATCGGCGAATCCTCGGGGGTCCCGTCAAGCAGGGTGACGCCGGCACCGTCGTTTGGCAACTGGGCCATGGCACCAAGCAGGGCGGATGCAATGACGCCGGTGGCGGACTCCTCGACCGGGCCGACCACCAGCAGGTTGTCTCCGGCTTGGCGCCCAAACACGGTGAAAGTGGCCTCCTTGATGGCCACCGGCAGGCCGAGCCACAATTTGATTTTGACCGGAGCCGAAACCTGGGGTTCGCTGAGGATGGCGGCCAATGCAGGATTGTCGGCCGGATCGGCGACCGCACCGCCTTCAAAGACGATCGGGCCGTGGTTGACCAAGCCCATTGCCTTGGTTTTGGCGGCCACGCGTTCGAGTGCCTCATCACGCTGGTCATCCGGAAGCCATGCAACCTGGAAGGGCGCATTGGCTTCTACGCGGCCGGCCGCATCGTTGTAGATGGCTTCACCGGGGCGCGAGAGCAGGCGGGCGGCCGTATTGGTGTCCGAGAGGATCAACTGCGCATCCGCCTCGTCGCATTGCAAGGCGATGCGAACGGCCATCTGGCCCAGGGTCGAACGCGGTATGGAAGAGCCGCCGCCCAGCGTCTGCGAGCCAAGCAGCATGTGCACGCCGAAGGCGCGGCCCTGGCGTGCAATGCGATCCAAAAGCATGCCGGCATCCTGTGAAATTTTGTCGTCGCGGGTGAAGAATTCCTGGAATTCGTCGATCACCAACAGCAGGCGCGGCAACTTGGTCTCGCCCTTGGGGGCCATTTCACGGTAGCTTTTCAGATCCTGCGCGCCAACCAGGCGGAAGGCGTCGCCACGACGCTCCATTTCCGCATCCAGCCGGCGCAGGACGGACACGCCGAATTCCAGATCGGATTCAATGGCCACGGCCTGGGCGTGGGGCAGCTTGTGCTTGGCATAGGCCTTGAATTCAATGCCTTTCTTGAAGTCGATCAGAAGCACCTGCGCTTCATCGGGCGCATACCACATGGCCAGGTTGGTGATGACCGCATTGAGGAAGGACGACTTGCCGGAGCCGGTTTTGCCTGCCACCAGCGCATGTTGGCGTGTGCCGCGCCCCAGGTCGAATTCCTGGATGCGGGAAACCCCGCTGCGGCCCACGGGGATGCGCAGGCCGGAGGCTGCGCTGAGGCTCCAGATTTCGTTTTCCTTGGGGGTGATGGTGTTGAAGTTCACCTCGACGCGCTGGAAACGCGCCGCCTCCCTGGCGACTTTCCCAAGCAATCCGGTCAGCCGTTTTTCCTCGGGCATGCCGTCGGGAAGGAAGGGGAATTTGCCAAACAGGGTGTCCTTCCAGGTGATTTTGCCATCCATGCACTGCAGCCACGCGCCGCCCTGCGTGCTGCTTTGGCGCAGGGCGTCGCGAAGCGCTTCAGGCAGGGTGCCCTGGCGCGAATCGCATGCCATCAGGATGTGCACACCGCAACGGGCGCCAGTCTGGGCGATTGCAGCCAGTTTTTCAAGCGACATCTGCGTGAAACCTGCAGGGAAATCCGACACCACCAGAACGCGGTAAGGCTCGGCCAGTTCGCCGGCCTGGGTGTTGTACTGCTCGATGGTGTTGTAGGCATTGCGCAGGTATTTCTGTATCACATTCTCCATGTGATCGGTCAGGTCGCCCAATTTGCGGTCAATGTCCTCGGGCGCCGTCCAGATGCGCCCACCCACCAGATCCACCTCGCTCTCGGACAGGTGCATGAAACCGGCAAAACCCTCGCCAAGGCCGACCGGATCAATCATGGTCAAACGCACCGAGCCGGGCGGCACGCTCACGAGCAGGCGGCCCAAGGCCGAACGCAGCAGATCAAGGGCCTGCGTGCGGCCTTCGGCATCATGTTCCAGGAAAAGGCTGCCCGCGGCCGGAATGAGCGCGGGCACGGCCAGTCCTTTGGGCAAATTCAGGCTGAAACCATCGATGGAACCGGCAACCTGGCCCTCAAGCCGCAGTTTGCCGAAACGGTAGGTGGTGGCCGTCACATGCGGCGGCTTCCAGGCATCCCAGCGCGCCGATTCCCATTCCCAAACTTCCGGCGCATCCATTTCGGCCAATTGTTTGATCATGCGCTGGATGCGGGCGCACCCGTCCTCCCAGCGGGCTTTGGCCGAGGTCAATGCCGCTGTGCGGTCGTCCGCCACCCGCGCCAGACGGTTGGCAATGCCTTTTTCCATGCGTTTGAGCAGAAGCCGGCCCTCCATTCGAAGGCCCATGGCCGTGGATTCATTCGAATTGCAAAGGACCTGCCTGCCGGAATGGATGGCTCTGGCATCCTGGACTTGCTTGTTTTGATTGGCGACAATTTCGGCATTGCGGCGGGCGATTTCCGCCTCCAGTTTGGCTGTCATCGGCGCAAATCGCTGTTTGGCGGAGGTCACATCCTGGTCGTGCTGCAGCCCGGCCGCCTCCACCGCGGCGGCCTGCTCGGCAACCAGGGTGCGGTGGATGGCTTCGGCGATGTCGCGGGCTTCTGCCACGGAAGCCAATGCCGGGGCGATTTTTTGCGTGATTTCCCGCTGGCGTTTGGCCATGCTGGATTTGGCCATGGCAAACACCACCGCGCCTGCGGCCGCGGCCGACAGGCAGGCAGCGGCCGCGCCAATGGCCATCGCCGGCACGCCCGCCACTTTCCATTGGGTGCCGGAAACCATCACGCCAAGAAACACCACGCCGCCGGCTCCAAGTGCCGAAAGCGCGATTGCAACCCACTTGCCACCGTTGTCGCACCATGTCGAACCGGTGGCCTGTTCAAGGGCATTGCATTGCTCATTCATGGCGGACACCGCCGCGTCATAGTCGCCGGGCGCCGCATCGGGGTTGATGCCAGGCCACGTTCCAGGCTGGCCGGTCATGCGGACCAACCGCTTGTCGACGCCCGCTTGCATCGCCCCGACCTGTTCGCGGCGTTCTTGCAGGCGTTCTTTTGATTCGCCGACGGTTTTTTGCGAATTCCGTTTGAACGCCTCCCACAAGCCGTCGAAATCACCCATCTCATCACGGATCTGGGTTTGCAGCTTGGCGCGTTCCTTTTCGGTCTTCTGCTGGAAGGCCTTCATGTCCGCGACATGCCGGGCGCCCGCCAAATCCAGGCTTTCACGGAGCGCGTCCTCGGCCTTTGCCCGGTCGGCGACCGCCTTGGCCTGGATTTCGCGCGCCCTCTGCTCATACATCCGGAGGATCCGCGCGGTGACGCGTTTGCGGCGGTCCTCAATCGATTTGTTCTGCGCAACGTGTTTGGAATCGGCCTGTGATTGCGCCTGCGAACAATCGCGCGCCAGATTGAGCAGGTCATGCAGGGCTTCGCGCTGAAGCGTGGTCGGGGTGTCTTGCGAGGGTGCCGGGGTGGTCACGGGATTGGTCATGGGGAATCAGGGTTTCGGATTGAAAAAAATCGCCTGGGATCTTTCGCCGCTCACTCGCATTCGCGCATGGCACGGTCGATGGCGGCGGATATTTCGGTGATGGCATCATTGGCCTTGGCGATCGCCGGATCAATGGGATCAAGGTAGTCACGCGCAAAAACGCGGGAACGTTCGTCTTTCCACGCCTGCTCAACCGTGTGCCATCGGTTGAAAAGGTCGCGGCGGGCCTGGATCAGGGCGGCTGAACTGGAGGTGACACTCATGGTTCTCTCGGAATCAAAGGGAAGGGGAGGGGGCGTCCGGACCTTCCAAGGCCAGATAGGCCTCGATGGCCGCAATTGCCCGGTCGAAATCATGGACGGCCTGTTCAGTCATCATCGGGGTCAGGTCGCGCGCCGGCCGCACCCTGCCGCGGAATTGCTCGTATTGCTGAACCAAAGCCTGGTGCCAGCGCTTGGCATGCATGATCTTGTGCTGCGCCTCCTCGACGGCAAGGGTCCATTTCCTGACGGCGGCCTGCTCGTCCACACACGGAGGTGACTTGCCGGACGAGTCCTTGTACATGGTTTTGGCACGCAACTGATCCTTGGCCTGAGACAGTTTTTCATTGCGCCTGGCCAGTTCCCGCTTCCAGTGTGAGGGAATGTCCGAGTCCAATTTCTGGATGGCGCGCAGGATGCCGGCATCGGCATCGCCTATGGCGCGGCTGATGTCCTGCCCGAACCGGATGAGTGCCGGCCTAAATTCCTTGACCTGTCCAACCGAGCCCATGTTGGCTTGCGACATGACACGCCTACCTTCCGTTTTTTATGATGTTCTGGACAATGCGGGATTACTGGGCGCGCAAATAGGCTTCAATGAGTTCGGATTTCTTGGCCACGAAACGGGCATGCTCCTCGGTGGCGATCAGGAATTTTCCCATGGCGCGGGTGGTTTCCTCGAAACTTGAGGCGAATTTGCGGTGTTCCTGGTCCTGCCAGGACGACTCCAAGGTCATCATGCGCCCGTTCATGGCTTGAAGCATGGTGCGCATGTCATTGGTGAAACGCATCAAATCTTGGGCAAAACGGCGCAACTCGGCGGGATCGGCATGGGCTTTTGACATGGGGCACCTCGTAAGGTTGGAATTTGGGCTTGGAATTGGGCAGAAAGCCAAGTATAAGCCGTTTGTTTGAAAAGGCAAGGGTTTGTGAAAAGACCACCGGTTTTCCATTATCCTGCGCACCTCCATCAATTCCACACCTTTCACCCGCCCATGTCCAACGTTTTTGACCCGTCCCAAACCGACATCATCACCTATCTGCGCGAGCATGAGCGCAAGGATCTGCTGAGGTTTCTGACCTGCGGCAGCGTGGATGACGGCAAAAGCACCCTGATCGGCCGCCTGGTGTTCGATTCCAAGATGGTCTATGAAGACCACTTGAAGCAGGTCATGGACGCCACCCAGAAATACGGCACGAC
>CANIYR010000094.1 GCA_947471825.1 Phycisphaeraceae bacterium
CCATGCCATCGAACTTTCGTAGGCGATGCCATGGATCTTCGAATGGGTTGCCAGGATGGCCAGCAAAAGGGTTGTGCCGCTGTGGCCGCATCCGACGATGAAGATGGGGGGGCGGTCGATGCGGCCGGTCAGCTTGTTCCAATGCCAGCGCCAGCCACCGCGCAGAAAACGTGTGCCTTTGCCCCAAAGCGCATTCAAGACCGATGATTTGGACATGGGTTCTGAACCTTGAAACGGGGGGGGGGGGTGTCAAGTGCGGTAAGCGGATTTTATACCGTCCGCGGCCCCAGCACCATTGCGCAGCGGTTGGGCAGGTAAATTTTCACCGATTGTTCCCGTCCGGCCAGGGGTTCTTTCAGCCAGGGGAACACGGCGCCCTCCACCGTCCGCCCGTGGCCGGCGTAGGCCGGCGCGTCAGTGTCGAGCAGCACCTGGTAGTCATTGGCATCGGGCACCGGCAGGACCAGGCCTTCGTAGGCGGCCGTGGGGTGGAAGTTGAATGCAAACACCAGGGGTCCGCGGCGGAAGACCAGCAGTTTGCGTTCCTCATCGATCAGCAGTTGTTCGATGAGCCCGTCCGCCAATACGCCGTGCCCGCGGTCAAGGGCCATCATGGCTTGGTCAAACACCCCCAGGCCGTGGAAGCGGAGCAACGGGTCGTCGCCCAAGTTCCACTTGCGGCGGCAGTGGTCGAAACTCCAGCCGTTGCCCTCGCGCGGGAAGTCCACCCATTCGGGATGGCCGAATTCGTTGCCCATGAAATTGAGCCAGCCGCCGCCGCAGAGGGCGAAGGTGCACAGGCGGATCATTTTGTGCAGGGCCACGCCGCGGTCGGCCGCCAGGTCCGGCGTCAGGCTGCTCATCGAGGTGTAGATGGATTTGCCCAGGAGCCACATCGAGAGAGTCTTGTCGCCCACCAGCGCCTGGTCGTGGCTTTCCACATAGCCCACATGGGTCTCGCTGTGGCGGCGGTTCAAAAGCGTGCCCCACATCTCGCCCAGCGACCAATCCTCGTCAAGCAGGCCCTCTTCGGCCTTTTTCATCAGCTTCATCCAGTAGTCAGGCGTGCCCATGGCCAGCCGTGCGGAGAAGCCCATGCCACCCTCGGCCACCGTTCTCGCGATGCCGGGCATGCCGCTCATGTCCTCGGCCAGTTGCAGGGCGCCGGGCCGCAACTGATCGGTCAGGGTGGTGGCCAGTTGGAGGTAGAGCATGGCGTCTTCGTCGACGTTGGCGCCGAAGTAATCGTCGTAGGAGGCGAAATCCTTGCCCAGTCCGTGGTCCAGGTACAGCATGCTGGTCACGCCGTCGTAGCGGAATCCGTCGAAACGGAATTCCTCCAGCCAGTAACGGATGTTCGAGAGCAGGAAGCCGACCACTTCGGGCTTGCCGTAGTTGAAGCAGCGGCTGCCCCAGGCCGGGTGGTGGCCGCGCGGCCCCTCGTGGAACCACTGGTATTCGGTGCCGTCCATGCGGGCCAGGCCCTCAAGCTCGTTGGAAACCGCATGGCTGTGCACCAGGTCCATGATGATGGTGAGGCCAAGGCCGTGGGCGGCGTCCACCAGCGCCTTCAGATCCTCCGGCGTGCCAAAGCGCGAGGAGACGGCGAAAAAGGGCGACACCTGGTAGCCGAAGGAGGCGTAATACGGGTGTTCCTGCACCGCCATCAGCTGGATGGCGTTGTAGCCGTCGCGCTTGATGCGCGGCAGCATCCGCTCGCGGAACTCGTTGAATGTGCCCACCCGCCCTTCCATCAAAGACATGCCCACGTGGGCCTCGTACACGCGCAGGCCGGCGCGCGGGTGCTCGGGGTGCGGGGCGGGGGCGGCGTGTTGCCAGGCATGGGGCGCGGGCGGATTCCAATAAACCGGCGAGAAGGCGGTGCCATCCGGCTCCTGCTCGATGCGGTGGCAGCACGAGGGCACGCGGTCCTGCAGGCCGGCGGCGGAAATGACCCGCAATTTGTAGCGCTCGCCGTGCTTCACCTGCGGCTGGCCGTCGGGCATGAAGATTTCCCACTGGCCGTATCCCGTGCGGGTCATGGCATGCCCGCGCGGACGCCAGTGGTTGAAATCGCCGACCAAAAAAACGCGTTCGGCCTCAGGCAACCAGTCGCGAAACCACAAACCCGGCACGCCGCCTTTTTCGCCGCGGTGCAGGCCGAAATGCAAATGCCAGGCAGAGGCCGGCCCGCGCAGGTCGCCGCCCATTTGCGCCAGCCGCTCGTTGAAGCGCACGAGCCGGCGCAGGAGCGCCGGCTCGTGCGGGGCGAGGTACGGGTCGAGGGCGACAAGGGGCAGCGACATGAGATGCACTGTAACAGGCGGGAGGCTGTTGCCGGACCCACGGCCGGCTCGCCCTCGCTGCGGAAGACAGTCCAAAAGACCGCAGATGCCCGCATGGGAATAACGCAAGCGAACGGGCGCGGGCCGACACAGGGCCGGTCAATTCAGTCTTTCGTGAACAATTGAAAAGTCCAGGTTTTCAGGGCAGGAATGCGTTGATGTGGTTGGGGCCGTGGTAGCCCGGGTAGGACAGGTAGAAGTCGCGGATGCCATCGGCCAAAAGATTGCCCGACAAGCCCTGCATGCCGGTGTCAACCTGTTGCAGGAACTGCTGGCGGATGGATTCGGCCTCAAACACATTGCGCCCGTCCAGGTGGGGGTGCCAGCCATCGGCATAGGCCGCCGCCGGGCTGCCGTTGTAGCCGATGCCGCCGGCGTAGCGCCAGTCGCCATCCAGGCGCTGGTGGCGGCGGGTGACGGCACCCATCAGTCCGAGTTTGTTGACGATATCCACCGTACTTTGGTGTTTGACCGAAATGCCGACCCCCACGCCCTGGGGAAAGGTGTCCTGCAGGTTTTGCGCCAGACCTTGCGCATCGCCGGCTGCGGCATCGATGAGCGGTTGGTTGAGGGAGGCGGGAAAACTGTATTGGTAGCCGCCGTGGCCCAGGGTGTCCGGCGCGTCCTTGGGATAGAACGCCTGCGCCAGCGCCGCATCGGTTTTCGGACCGGGCGCGCCGCGCGTGGCTTGCCGCCAGGCGTCGTAACGCGCCGCGTTCTGGGCGGGGGCGATGCGCTTGAAACCGACGCCGAAGCCGAACATCACCACGGCGAAAAACAGGATGACCGGGGCGGCCAGGATGGTTTCGATCATGGCCGAGCCGCGGCGGGCACAGGCGGCGTTTTGTGGTGTGTGGCGCATGGGGTTGCCTGTTTTCAGTGCGTGATCATCGGCGCCATCGGCCTGATCGATTCAAGGTACGGGATGAATTTTTCAAGTTCCGCGGTGTTCACCTGATCGTCGCCGCCGGCCTGGTTGGAGGTCTGCTGCAGTTGGGTCAGCCAGCCGTCGTAGTTGTCAATCGGCGTCAGTTGGGCGTGCCACATCTGGGTCCACAGGTCCCACGAATGGTTGTTGAACACGGTGGCCTGGGCCAGGCCCGCGTGGCGCTTGTAATTGGACGAGTAGAACTTGGCCGGCCAAGCCTGGCTGTTGTTGGGGCTGGCGGCAAAGGCGAAGAAATTCCATGGCGATTGCGGACCGAGGTTGCCGGCGACCGGTGGCAAAGCGACACTGGCATCCAAGTCGAGCGGCCCGGGCGGGGTGGCGGAGCCGGTCCAGTTGTTGGGGTTTTCGATCTTCGCCAGCTCGTCGGTCTGGTTGAGCCCGCCCCAGAGATAGACGACCTTGCGGCCCAAGACCGGCGGCGGCACGGGCTGGCCCGGGACAACCGGCGGCGCCGGATTCCAGATGCCGTCCACATAGATGCCCTCGCCCTGCTGGCCGACGGCGGTGTTGGGGATTTCGAAGAAGCAGTCGACCCACCCCGGCTTGCGGCCGGTCCGGGCCATGAAGAAGTCATAGGCCCGCTGGCTGCGGAAACTTTTGGTGGCGGTGTCGTAGTAACGGTTTTGCTGGGTGATTTTAAGCACTTCCCAGGGCAGGTTCGACACCCGCGGCTGGTCATAAACCTGGATCCAGAACACATACTGGCTTTTGGCCGGGTTCAGCCCGTCGGCGGCCTTGGCGGACTGGAACGGGTACTGCCAGTGCGGCACATACAGCGGCGGGGGATTGTTGCCGACGAAAAACGATTGGGCTCCGGCCCACGCCCCGCCCACCTGCGTCAGTTTGTTGATGGCCATGCGACCGACGCGGATGGTCAGCTGGGTGTTGATGAAAGGGTTGGTGTCGAAATTCCCCCATTGCGCTGTGGTGGGGAAATCGTTGCGCCAGTCCGGGCCGCCAACCCTGCCGCGGAAGGCGTCGTTGAGCCACGGGAACACGCCGATGGTGTGGTAGCCGATGACCGGGCCCGGCCAGCCGCCGCTGCCGCCGCCGCCCCCGCTGGTGCCGGAGAACGGGGAGCCGCCGTTGGGGGTCGGCGGGGTTCCACCCGTACTCGGCGTGCCGCCGATCCAGGAGCGTTCCACCCCGATCTGCCCGAAAACAGTGTCGTAAGGTCCGCGGTGGTTGATCTTGTCGTTTTGCGACGAGGCGACCGGCAGCGTGCCCTTCATGATCGGGTTGTAGAAGTCGTCGAAGGCGCCTTTTTTGTAGGGCAGGCTGGCGCGGAAGGGCACCGCCCCGGCCAGGATTTCCCCGCCCGTGCCCTGGTTCTGGGCGGCGCTGGTCACCGCCCCCAATTCGGCCGAAACACCCAGCGTGGTCATCGAGGCCTCGCTGAGCACCGAGAGCGCGTCAACGCCTTTCCAAAGGGTGCCCTGGCCGCCGCTTCCCGAGTACCAGGTGGTCGCGCGGATGTCGGTGCCCCTGAAATAACCGACCACCGGGGTCAGCAATTCAACCTGACGGTTGACATGGGTGAGGACCAGGGCGCGGCGCTGGTTGACATCGGCCGCATAGTCGCCGGCGGGGGCCAGCGCGTTCAGGCTGGCCTGCACGGCGGCCTGGTCTTCCAGCGTGTAGGCCGCGGCCTGCGGCAGCGCGTCGAGCATCTGCGCCGCCACGATCAGGCGCGCCGTTTCCACATTGTTGGCCGCCACCAGGTTGAGGTGGCGGGCCATTTCGCCGGCGGCGCCGATGGCGGCGGCGTCGGCCGCGTCCTGCGCCGCCTCCTGCCGTTCGACATGCTTGCCGATGTTGAACACATACACGGCCAGGGCGATGAACAGGATCATCGCCACCAGCGTGAGCCAAAGCACGATGCCCTTGCGGCGGGCGCGGCGGTTGTTCCTGGCGGCTTGCGGGTCGGGGTGTCGCATGGCTCAGTTGGACCGTGGGAAGGGTGGGGGCTGGATGGTCATGTCAACGCCCTCGTTGCTCAGGATGCCGCGCGTGGTGATGGTGGTGTAGGCGCCCTCGCCGGCCCGGGTGGTCTGCGTGCCGTCCTGGAAGAATTTGCGCACATACGGCACCGACAGGTTCATGTCGTGCTCCACCTGGACCACCACCGGATCCTTGGGCCCGTAGGTGACCATGCCTGAGAACTCCGGCAATTGCGAGAAGTCGCCCGCGTCAAGCCCGTTGCGGGATGCGTTGAGCAGCTTGACGCGGGTTTTTTTCGCCGCGTACTCGGTGCGCGCGGCCAGCAGGTTGTCCACCCATTTGGGGGCGCCCTGGCCGTAGGCGGAAAAATACTGGCGCATGCCGTCGGCCAAGACCGGGCCGGCGGCCGAAGTTGCGCCGTCAAGCTCGCCGCAGGCCGGCATCACCGCATACCGGGCGGCGGTGTTGATGAACCCGAATTTGCCTGAGTCGCCGCCGGCGTTGATCTGGTTGACCGGTTCGCCCGGTTGGTTGCCGGGAATCTGCACAATGGCCGTGCGCGCCGCGCGGAAAGCCGCATGCTGCACGAACTGGTAGCCGACCATCAGCATGCCGATCTGGATCAGCATCAGGAGAAAAAACAGCAGGATGGGGATGACCAGCGCGAATTCGATGGTGGCGGTGCCGTTTTCACCGTGCAGGCGCTGCCACAGCGGGCGGGGGACGCCCTTGTCCGCACGGGCCGGGCTGGCGCGCAGCAGGAAGGCCATCCCGCCCATGAGCCCCAGCATGCAGGCGCCACCCAAAATCAGCCATTGGCTTGGGACGCCGGCCAATGCGCAAATCGGGGTTGGCAATGCGGGGGGAAAGTGTGGCATGGCGGTTGAAACGGGGTTGATGGGCGCAAAGGGCCAAACGCGCAGTGGGTGATTTTATTCCCCTGCAAGGGCCTCGTGGGCGCTTTTTTGCGAAAAGGGCCGTCACAGCGACGCGAATGCCGCGATGGCCAGCGCAATCCACGCCGCGGCGGCGCCGTAGCGGGCGGCGGCCAGCCCTGCACGCAAGCGCGGGGCGGCCGTCAGCACGGGTTCGGCGGCCATCGTCAGCAAAAGCAGGGCCAAAAGGCCGAGGCGGATGCGATTGAGCAGGTGGGCGCGGCCCAGGCGGCGCGCCTCCACCTCTTGCCGGGCCATGGCCAGGGCCGCGTTGCAGCGCACCATTCCTTTCCCGAACTCTTCGGCCAAATCAGCCTGCAATTCCTCCGCCGCCACCGGGGTGACCCCCGAGTTTTTCAATTGCGAAACGGCCATGGCGTCGGCCAGAGGCTGGTTTTTGACATATTGCTCAAGGGCTGCGCGGGCCGATTCCAGTTCCGAAAGGTCGCCGGAACCCACAAACACCTTGTCATAGGCCGCCGGGTTGAGGCGCCCCATGCAGGCCGGGCTGAAAAAGGCCCCGGCGAGGAAGCCGAGGGCCAGGATGTAGAGGTGGCGGTGGGAGGGCATGGCGGGATTGTAGACGGGGGCGGGGG
>CANIYR010000095.1 GCA_947471825.1 Phycisphaeraceae bacterium
CACGAATACCGCGTCTCCATGCTGCCGGTGGGAGTCCACTTGGCCGTTGAAGCCGGTCATCGCGTGCTGGTGCAAAAGGGCGCGGGACTGGGCAGTGGCTACAGCGACGAAGCCTACACCGCAGCCGGGGCCACCTTGGTGGACACGGCGGAGGAAGTCTTCGCCGGATCCGGCATGATCATCAAGGTCAAGGAGCCGCAGAAACAGGAAATCGCCATGCTGCGCAAGGACCAGGTGCTGTTCACCTACCTGCACCTGGCCGCCGACCGCGCGCAGACCGACGGACTTCAAGCCTCCGGCGTCACCGCGCTGGCCTACGAAACCCTGCTTGACCGCAACAACCGCCTGCCGCTTTTGACCCCCATGAGCGAAATCGCCGGCCGCATGGCCGTGCAGGAAGGCGCCAAATACCTGGAAATCCCGCAGAAAGGCCGCGGCATCCTGCTTGGCGGCGTGCCCGGCGTCGAACCGGCGCGCGTCCTGGTGCTCGGCGGCGGCGTGGTCGGCACCCAGGCCGCCAAGATCGCCGCCGGCACCGGCGCCGATGTCACCATCATGGACATCAGCCTCGACCGCCTGCGCTACCTGGATGATGTGATGCCGGCCAACGTGAATACGGTGTACTCCGACCCCCATGCAATCGCCGACCATGCCCGCCGCGCCGACCTGGTCATCGGCGCGGTTTTGATCCCCGGCGCCAAGGCACCCAGCCTGATCAAGAAGTCCTTCCTCAGGGAAATGCTGCCCGGCGCGGTGATCGTGGACGTGGCGGTCGACCAGGGCGGCTGCTTTGAGACCACCCGCGCCACCACCCACGAAAACCCCACCTACATCGTCGACGGCGTGGTGCACTACTGCGTGGCCAACATGCCCGGCGCGGTCGGCCGCACCAGCACCCAGGCGCTGTGCCACGCGACCCAGCCGTATGCGCTCAAACTGGCCGACGCGGTGGCCGCCGGCCAGGTGGAGGAACTGGTGAAGAAGGACCGCTCCTTTAACACCGCGCTCAATGTGTACCAAGGCCAGGTGGCGCACCCGGAAGTGGCGCATTGTTTCGGCCTCAGGCTGGACACGCGGTTTGCGATGTGATGACGAGCCCCGAGCGCAAGCTCGGGGGATGGACGGCGACGAAATGAAAAGCCCCGAGCTTGCGCTCGGGACTCGTTGTCTGCCGCGGACAGGAGTGTCCGCGCTCCCTTCACGCCCGGTACAGCGCCGCCTTCACAGCCTCGGTGATCTTGCGGGCGTTGGGCAGCATGTCCTGCTCGCGGTTGCGGTTGTAGGGCGCGGCAATGTCGTCGTTGTGCACGCGCAGGACCGGGCCGTCCAGGTCGTCAAAGCAGCGTTCGTGGATCTGCGCGACGACTTCCGACCCGACCGAGGCAAAGGGCCAGGACTGGTCCACCACCACGCAAGCGCCGGTCTTTTGGACCGACTTCACGATGGTTTCAATGTCCAGGGGGCGCCATGTGCGCACATCCACCACCTCGATGTCGATGCCGTCCTTTTCCAGAGCTTCGGCGGCTTCCAAGGCGAAATGCACCGGTCGGCCGGCGGTGACGATGGTGCAGTCCTTGCCGGCCTTTTTGATGTCGGCAAGCCCCAGGGGAATCGTGAAATCGGCGTCGTTTTCCGGCGGGGCCCACAGGTCGCCGTCATGCAGGTAGCGCGAGAAGTCCTTGCGGCCGCGCGCGCCCATGCCCAGCATGCGTTCGGATTCCAGGCTGAAGAAGGGGTCCTGCCCCTTGAGGCCGGCCTTGAGCAGGCCCTTGGCGTCGCGCGGGGTCGAGGGCACGGCGAGCTTCAGGCCCGGCACGCTGGAGAACATGGATTCCATGCTCCAGGAATGGGTCGAGCCCAGCTGGCCGCCGGCGCCGTTGTTGCCGCGGAAGACGATCGGGCAGCCGAACTGGCCGCCGGACATGTAACGCATCTTGGGGGCGTTGTTCAGAATCTGGTCGGCCGCCACCAGGCAGAACGACCAGCTCATAAACTCGATGATGGGCTTCAATCCGTACATCGCAGCGCCAATGCCAAGGCCGGCGAAACCGGTTTCGGCGATCGGCGAGTCGATGATGCGGCGCGGGCCGAACTCCTCGAGCATGCCTTCGGACACCTTGTAGGAGCCGTTGTATTCGCCGACTTCCTCGCCCATGAGGAAGATGCGCGCATCAAGGCGCATTTCCTCCTGCATAGCTTCGCGGATGGCTTCACGGTATTGGATTTTGCGTTCGGACATGGTGTTTGGGAAATGGGCGAAAGAGGGGCGCCAAAGGGAGGGTCGCAAAACGCCGGCAAGCGGGCGGCCTGGAGGGGTGTGGTCGGCCGGTGCCGACCCTCCTTTCACTGCCCAGAGTTTTTGTTGGTGACGATGCCTGGCAACCCGCCGGCGATGTACGGCCCGTAGACATCCGCATACACATCGGTGAACATTTCCGACGCCGGCATGTCGGGGCTGGCTTCGGCAAAGGCCACCGCCTCGGCCGCCATCGCCTTGGCTTTTTCGTCCAGCGCGGTGATGTCCTCCTGGGTGGCGAGGCCCCTTTCGATCAAATGCCGCACCAAACCCTGAATCGGGTCGCGGCTCTTGGCGTTCTCGACCTCGCCGGTTTCCTTGCGGTACTTCTGCGGATCCGACATCGAGTGGCCCTGGTAACGAACGGTCTTCACATTGATGAAGCACGGGCCGTTGGCGTTGCCGTCACGGTGGTAAGCCAGCTTGTCCCAGTCGCCGCGGTGCCATTGCGGGTTTTTGGCATTTCGGGTGGCGGCCACTTCGCGGGCGAAGCAGTCAAAGGTGGCCAGCACATCCAGCCCGTCGCACTCGGCGTAGCGCATGCCGAAGGCCTCCGCCTTGGCTTTCAAATCATGGGCCATGGCGGTGCCGCGCGCAATGTGGGTGCCCATGCTCCAGCCGTTGTTTTCCAGGACGAAGATGACCGGCAGGTTCCAGATCGCCGCCAGGTCCATGGATTCGAAGAAAGCGCCTTGGTTGAGCGCGCCGTCGCCGAGGTAGCACAGCACCACGCCGTCCTTCTCCTCATACTGGATGCCGAAGGCGATGCCGGCGCCCAAGGGGCACTGGCCGCCGACGATGGCGTGGCCGCCGTACATGCCGCGATCCTTGTCGAACATGTGCATCGAGCCGCCCTTGCCCTTGGCGCAGCCGGTCACCTTGCCGAACATTTCAGCCATGCAGTAGTTGGGGTGCATGCCCTTGGCCAAAGCAAAGCCGTGGTCGCGGTAGCCGCCGACCACGGGGTCCTTTTGGGGGTCCGCTTGGTCCAAGGCCGAGATGGAGCCGACCGCGACCGCCTCCTGCCCGATGTAAATATGGCAAAAGCCGCCGATTTTTTGCTGCATGTAGGCCTGCATCGTCTTCTCTTCGAAGCGGCGGATGAGAATCATGTCATACAGCATCTTCTGCAACTGCCCGGGGGCAAGCTGGTCGGAAGGGCGCGGCAGGGTGGATGCGGAGGCGGTGGACATTCCTGGGGGCCTTGGATGGAACAAAAATAACATGTGAAAAACGACGCAGCCGGCCGGAAAGTGTAGTAAACCCTCCCCCGTATTGCACGGGGCGGGATCCCGCGGCCTTTGCCCCGGTTTTGTACCCCGGACTTTTGTTTGACGGGGCATGTCACCCCGCCCGGCCGCAGGCGGATACACTCCGGAACCCTTTTCCGGATCCAAGCCCGTGTCCGTCCGCCAAACCCCCTCCCCAACCCTGTTTCTGTTGGCCGCCACCTTGGTGGCCGTGCCGGCCGCACTCCCCGCCCGCGGGGATGCCCCCGCCGCCGCCGCGACGGCACCCGGCCCCGCCACGGAAACCCTGCCACCGGGAAAAGTGCCCGGCATCGAGGCCGAGGGGCGGCCGATCTCGGCCATCCGCGTGGCCGGCCTCAAACGCATCCCGGAATTGCTGGTGCAAAACCAGATCCGCGTCAAAATCAACGACCCTTACCTGGCCAAGGCCGTCAACAAGGATGTCATCCGCATCACGGAACTGGGCCGCTTTGACCGTGTGGTGGCCAGCGTGACCCCGGGGCCGGGCAATTCGGTGGTGCTGACCTATGAGGTGACCGAATTGCGGCTCATGGACACGATCGAGATTGTCGGCGCCAAAATCATTGAAAACGACAAATTGCGCGAAAAAATCCGGTTGCGGCCGGGCGACCCCATCGACCGCTTCCTGCTGGACCAGTCGCGCGACCAGATCAGGCGGGCCTACGAGGACAAAGGCTGCTACGAAACCAAGGTGGACATCGACGAACCGGCACTGGCGGAGGGCAACCTGCGCCTCTTGGTGTCCGAAGGCCCGCGCCTGCACCTGCGCGACATCCGGTTTGAAGGCAACCGGGCTTTCCCCACCCCGGTCCTGGAGCACGAACTCAAGAGCGACACCTACATGCTGGTGTTCGTTTCCGGCTGGCTGAACCGCGAGCGGCTGGAACTCGATTCCGCCACCATCCGCGATTACTACCGCAACCGCGGCTGGCTGGATGCGCAGGTGGGCCGCCGCATTGACATTTCGCGGGCCCAGCGCAGCGCCGTCTGCACCTTCGTGGTCGACGAGGGGCCGCGCTACGCCATCCGCAACATCAACGTTTCATTCGTGGACCGGGCCGGCGGCAAACCGCTGCCCGCCGGCGCCAGGCACACCTTCACCCCGGCGCAGCTCCAAAGCGCCCTGGCCCTGCACCCGGGCGATCCCTACGAAAAAACCAAGGTGGACCAGTCCGTCAGGAACATCGAGGATCTCTACGGGCGCCTGGGCCACCTGGCAGGCGAGGCCGACAACAGCGCGCCCATCTGCCGCGTGGACCGGGTCTACCACGACGACAAGCGTTCGGTGAGCCTGACGGTTACCATCGCCGAAAACAATCCGACCACCGTCGGGGCGGTGACGGTCATCGGCAACGCGAACACCCAAACCCGCGTCGCCCAGCGCGAGCTCCTGGGCATGACCCCCGGCCGGCCCTTCGACCGCACCCGCTTTGAGTACACCAAGGAAAACCTGTCCAACACCCCCTATTTCGGCGAAAGCAGCATCACGCTCTTGGGCGCGGACGGCGACCCGGTGCGCGACGCGGTGGTGCAGGTGAAGGAAAAATCCACCGGCTCGATCTCGTTTGGCGTCAATGTGTCGTCGGACATCGGCTTTGGCGCCAACACCGATTACACCCAGCGCAACTTCGACATCATGGATCCGCCGCGCAACTGGGACGACTTTTGGAGCGGCCGCTCCTTCCGCGGCGCCGGCCAGACTTTCAACATCGCCCTTTCCCCCGGCAACCGCCAGAGCAACTACGCGGTGTCCTTCACCGAACCGTCGCTGTTCGAGACTGACAATTATTTCTCCTCCTCGGCCAGTTACAGTTCCTTTGTCCGCCAGGAGTGGGAAGAAGCGCACGCCAACCTCAACCTTGGCGTCGGCCGCCGTTTCGGCCGCCTGTGGTCGGCGGGCGTCAACACGCAGCTGGAAACCTACAACATCAACAGCATGCAGAGCATGGCCCCGACGGTGGCCTACGACCAGGCCGGCACCACGACCGCCACCATCGCCGGCTTCAACCTGACGCGCTCGACGGTGGATTCGGTCATGGAACCGGGCCACGGCATGAAGGACATGCTGTCGTTGGAGCGTTACGGCGCCATGGGCGGCGAGGTGGATTTCACCAAAATCTCCCTCACCCACCAGCATTTCTGGACTTTGGAGAAGGACTTCCTGGGCCGCAAGACCACGCTGGCCCTGCGCGGCCAGCTGGCCTACATCCCGGAGGAAAACGCCCCCTTCTTCTATAACTTCTACGCCGGCGGGCACCGCAGCCTGCGCGGCTTCGATTTCCGCGGCGTCGGGCCGCGGGGCATCCGCAAGGACAACGGCCAGCCCAGCGAAAGTTCCATCGGCGGCAACTTCATGGCGCTGGCCGGCCTTGAATACAGCGAGCCGATCTACGAGGATGTGGTGCGCTGGGTGTTGTTCACCGACCAGGGCACCGTGGCCGACGGCCCGGACTTCGGCCAGTGGCGCGTGTCGGTGGGCACCGGCCTGCGCATCAAGATCCCGTTCCTGGGGCAGGCGCCTTTGGCGCTGGATTTTTCCTTCCCGGTGCGCAAATTCACAGGCGACGAAACGCAGATCTTCTCGTTCGACTTCTCGATGCCGCTGCGGTGAGGGGTGGCCGGCTTTGGCCGGCCAAGAGCCTCCATTCTCAAGCAACCGATGCCGGCCTGCTGCGCAGGGCAAAACATGCCGCGCACCCATCCGGACTGCGCCCAAGGTCGGCTAAAGCCGACCCTCCTTCACTTGCCGCATTTCCACACGGATCCGCAGCGTGCCGGCGGCAGGGATGATCCCCCCGCCCACCGCCCTGTCACCGTAACCCAGGTGGGGCGGCACCGTGATCTCGCGCACCTCGCCGGCGGCCATGCCGCGCACGCCAAGGTCAAGGCCGCGGATGACGGCGCCATCGCCGACCGTGAAGGCCCCCTTGTCGCCGCCGGCCCCCACCGGCCTGGGGTTGCCGGCGTTGTCGATCACCGCCATGGACCATTGGATGTCCACCGCCGCCCCGCGCAGAGCGCGCACGGGGTTTTTCGCCGCAGGCGGCTGCAGAACCTTGAGGGTGATGCCAGGCTTGCGGTCGATCAGTTGCATTTCAACCAGCACCGGGCCCCCGGCCCCAGG
>CANIYR010000096.1 GCA_947471825.1 Phycisphaeraceae bacterium
CACCCAGTCCATCGCACGCAGGGAATCCAGGATTTCACCATGGATGCGCTGGGATGCGAACGTTTCAAACTTGAATCCGCGCGCGGGGTCGAATGATTTGATGGCTTTTTCCAAGCCGAAAAACCCGGCTTGGATGAGGTCGTCAACATCCACCCCGTCCGGCAGGCGCTTGCGCAGGCGGTCGGCCTGGAAACGCACGGCGGGCATGTAAAACTCGAGCAGTGCGTTGCGTGTGGCATCGGAAGGCAATTGGCGGTGCGCGCGCCACAATTGCTCGGCCGTCACTTCGGCACGAACGACCCTGACCGCCTTCTTGGCCGCTTTCACGGGGGATGGCTTGGCGGCAATCACCGGCTTGGCAGGCAACGGACGGACGGCCAAAGGCAAAGCCTGCGAGATATTCGCTTGGGCTGCTTTTGCAGGCTTCTTAACGGAAGTAGATTTGCCGTCCTTGGCCATGACACATGCTTTTGATAGAAGGTGCGGCATCCTTGCCGCGATCCAACGGGGCGAAGTGTAATTGCAATGACCCTAACATGGCAAATCTTTATTTTATTTTTTATCCATCCACAACCATCCACCCTAATGCACCTGAAAAGCACTTGAAATCATGTGGATTACGGCAAGAGAAACTGAACAAGGCTCACTGCGCCAAGGCTTGTGATCCAAGGGTTGGATGAATGATATTCATCAATGGTTTTTTCTCGCAACCATTATCCACATCTTGTCACAGGGCATATTTCATGATCACATTATGACTGAATCATGACTTGTTCCACAAACCGGTCTCCCCGTTCCTCATAATTGGCAAATTGATCCCATGAAGCGAATGCTGGCGACAACACCACGACTTCGCCGGACATGGCCCTCTTGGCAGCCTCGAATACAGCCCGTTCGACCGTGCCGGCGCGCACCACTTCACAGGATGGGCGACCCGCAGCCTGCCGGGCGCAGACCTTGTCCGCCACCGCATCGCCCATGGCTCCCACGGTGTAAACCACCCGCGCCCGCGCCGCCAAATGCCCGGCCATGGCGTCCAAATCGGACCCCTTGTCCTTGCCCCCCACCAGCACATGCGCCGTATGGGGGGGGAAGGAGTCGACCGCCAGCATGGTCGCCTCGGGCGTCGTGCTTTTGGAATCGTTGTAATAGGCAACCCCGCGTTTTTCCGCCACGAATTGCAACCGATGCTTCAACCCGGCAAAACTGCAACAGGCGTTGAAAAACGCATCCGAAGCAAAACCGGCGGCCATCCCGACGGCCGCGGCCATCCGGGCATTCTGACGGTTGTGCAAACCCGGCAGGCGGAAGGTTCCGCCGGATGGCCGCGCATGCGATGCGGCATGCCACCACGCTTCGTCGCAAGCCACCGCTTGGGTCAGGACGCCCGCCGGCGCCTCCGCGGCCCAAGGGGCCAGGTCGGGGCCAAGCAACAGCGTGTCGCCGGCACCTTGGAATTGAAAAATCGCTTTTTTCGCGGCCGCGTATTCGGCCAGCGTCGGGTGCCAATCCAAATGGTTGGGAGCCAGGTTGGTGACCACTGCAATGCCGGGGGAAAAACGGTCCTCACGCAGGCCTTCGAGCATGAAACTGGAAAGTTCCAAAACAACCCAATCATCAGCCCCGATATCCGGCAGGGACGCCAAGAGCGACCCCCCGATGTTCCCGCCCACCCACACGCGCCGCCCGCGGCCCTCCTGCTCCAGCAATTGCCCCAAGGCATGGCCCACCAGCGCCGTGGTTGTGCTTTTGCCAGCGCTGCCGGTGATCGCAATCACCCGCCGGCGGTTGGGTAGGTGCCCGGCCAGCAACCGGATCTCGCTGGTGACCGGCACGCCGGCCGCCCGGGCGGCGGCGATGAACGGGCTTGACGGCTTGACCGCCGGGCTGGCCACCACCATGTCCGCGGAGGCGAAGTCTTCCATCCGATGCTCCCCCAAGCGCAATTGCACGGCGCCGCAAGCCACCAAGTCGGCTATCCGCGCAACGCTGGCGGCAAGGGCTTCGGCGGACTCCTGGTCGGTGACCAGCACCCGGGCCCCTTGCTCGGCCAGAAAACGGGCCACGCCGATCCCACCCCCGAAGCGGCCAAGGCCCATCACGGTGATTTTGCGGTTGCGGAATGGTGGCGGGGTATGCATGAGCGGTATATCGGCGCCCCGTCCATGCGAACAAAAAAAACCCCGCAACCTCGGGTTGCGGGGCCTGCTTGGCCGGGCCGCGGCGGTCACTTGCTTTTTTTGGTTGGTTTCGGCGGCACTTTTTCGCTGGTGGGTTTCAGCGGCACCTTTTCGGGAAAGTCGTACTGGCGACCCTTGACCGTTTTATTGGCCTTGGGATCCCACAATCCCAAGCCCTCCAAAACTTCCTCCTCATCAACAAGGTAATACACGTAAACCTTGTCTTTAGAGCCCAGAACGGGACGCAAATCATCCAGCATCTTGCCCGACACGCTCCTCCCTTTGTTGCAATCAATATGAACCGACGACGTGCCATTTTCCCTTGCGACAATGAACCCAACCGCGCTCAATGGGCCGCTTTCAGCGCGCAATCTGAGTGAAAAATCGCCGCGATCCCCCCCCATCTGGCGGCCCCAAATGGCCTGGCACTGGGCCAATGTCAACATCACACGAACGCTCTGATGATGGCTTGGCAAGAGCAATTGCTGGATTTTAAGCACGGACTGGCCAATGCCGCGGGATTGCTCCATTTCAAAATCACCGGCAATGAGCTTCAGATCTTTAGAATCCTCTTGCACCTGGACACCCAGCACAGGGGTTATCCAACTGATGACGTTTGGCAGCCAGGGGGTGAAGTCAACCGTCGCATCCCTGAGCACGAGGCTGCCAATCTGCTTGGCGGGACCATGCTGCTGCACCGTCGAAACATCCGGCACGGGAGGCAGCACATGCCCAAGCAACTTGGCCATTTCAAGACGGTCTTGCAGATTGGCGGTGACTTTGACGACATCGCCGGCCGCCAAAGGGAATCGCAGATGACGCATCACAATGGAGGAAACGGAGGCGTCCTTGGGGACGACAAAAAGGAACGCCAGCCTGTCCGGCCGCCCCTCCTGTGCCGACATTCCGTAAATGCCGGGATTCTTTCCATCAGCCAGCTCAACCAGTTCACGTCGCGCAAAAAAAGTCTGGGAAATCATGGGCGCCGACCAGGCAACCGGCAAATATGCGGGGCCAGCCGATGTTTTCTTGTCTGAAGAAGCCGTGTGCAACACGATCTGGGAGGGAGACAGACGGAGGGCCTTCTCGTCATAAGCATTGGATTTGGCGGCATCCCAAGCCGTGTCAACCAAAATCAATTTCTTGCCGGTCAAGCCCGTGAACAGTTTGAGTTCCGGGGCGGGCGCGCCTTTCTTGGCGCTTGCCGCGCCGTTGGGCACCTGGTCGACGGCATATGCGAGCAGCCGCGCAAGCGCCACTTCCCCCGGCATGTCTTTTTGAACACCCAAATGGCTGCGCACTTCGGCCAGGTACTCCTTGTCAAACAGCTCCTTCTCAGGATCATGATTTTCCTTCAGGATGGCGCCCACGGTATCGGAAACAAAATCCGTCATTTGGGCATGGTCGTACTCCGCATCGATTTTTTCGACCTCGGATTGCCTCATGACGGCATAAGCAGAGGAACGGCAGAGCAACCACTCCAGCGATTCAGGGGTGCAATCCATGGAATACACGCTGTTCACCGTCACCCCGGCCGGCGATGCGATGCGGGTGGCGGTCGGATCAACCGCCAAACGGCGCACTTTGGCGGCCTTGGCCAACCCTTGGTGCTCGGAAGCCAGATTGAAGGTGCTGCCGGAAGGGGAAAATGCGCCGGCGGACAGCGATTCAAACACATTCCCCGTCCACACATCCACCGGCACCCACAAACCGGTGGCGTCGGTTTTCTCCTTCACTTGGCCGATGTTGTTCAGCTGGTAATCCTGCACCCCGAGCAAGTCCTTGCCCGGGGCCATGTTTCCACCGCCAATGACCAAGATGCCAACCGTGAGAACACCTGCGGCCAAACCCAGCGCGGCGCCGCCAATCTGGTCGGCCAAGGAAGGAAAACCGAGATTTCTGCGCACCCCCGCGATGACTGCCACGCGCAAAAGCCCCAAGGCCACCGCATACGGGATGAACAACCCCAGTCCCCAAGCGCTTCCGGTGCCCATGCCAAGCAGCCAATGGGAAACCGGCTCCCAGAATGCAAAAGCCAGCATGCCGGCACAGAGCACCACCAGCAAGTTGAGGAAAGCCGAGAAAAAACCGTAGGTTGACCAGAGGATGGCCATGCCCACGAGGAAAATGATCACGAAAATGTTGAGAATCATGCGGGTGGTCTCCCCCAAAGGGGCACAAGGGGTGATGGCTGGGTGGAAAAACTTCAAAAACCGTCAAATGGCCGAAGAATTGAGCACGCGGGTGACTTCGCGCACATCGGTGATGCCGGATGCCACATGAACCAAAGCGGCTTCCTGCAGGGTCTTCATCTTGGCTTTGCGCAAATGGACGCGCAATTCATCATGCCGGCCGGCGGCCAGGTGCTGCCGGGCGGTGTCATCGAGCACCAACACCTCGTAGGTGCTGATCCGCCCCTTGTAGCCAACCCCCAGGCAATCGGGGCAGACCTGCTCCTCGCCGCGCGACTGCACCTTGCCGGATGCCTTGTAAAGAACGCCATCCTGGGGCAGCGTCAGGTTGATTTTGCGCATGGCTTCGGCATCCGGTTGGTAAGGCACGCGGCAGGTATGGCACAGACGGCGGAGCAACTGGCCGGAAAGTGCGCCTGCCACCGCATCAGACGAAAGCTTGGCGTCGCCGCAGGCGGCCTGCCATGCCTGAAGCGCGGAGAAAGTGTCCTTGGCCGCAATGGGCACGTAAAAACGGACCGTGGAAGCATCGTTGAGTATTGAACGGGCCATGGCCTGGTCAAGCACCCCATTGGGCAGCACCATGACCGTGGGCTCGGAGCGAAGCAAGCTGGCCAACACTGCGTTGATCTGCTCGTTGGTGCCGTTTTCAGGGTACTTGACGTGCTTGGCGCCATCCACTTCAACCGCCGCGGTCCGCTCATAGATCATGATGGTGCTGGTGTACGCATCATGCTTTTTCACCATGCTGTAAAGCAATGTGGTGCCACCGTTCATGGGTGGCACCGACACCAGCACAACGCGGCCAGGGGTGTTGATCAAGCCATTGACGGCATCACGCTGGTCAGGCGTGTACCCCATGAATTCGAATGGCACATCGCTGCGCTTGTCCGCATTGATTTCAAATGTGAGCGAAATGGATCGGGTGGTGCCGATGCTGGTCACCACCAACTGCTGGCGGCCATGGCCGTCCACCTGCACAAATATTTTGCCGACTTGCTTGCGGCGGACCTCCGTCACATCCATGCCGGCCTGTTCCTTCAGGAAGTTGATGACTTCAAGGGCCAGCTTGGGTTCGGGAGCCTGTTGCGGATATTCCACGCCATCGAGCCAAACGCGTAACTCGGCGGTCTCCTTGGAAACGGTGAATTCCACTTTCTGCGCCTTGCGCGGCACCGCGAACTCCATGGTTTCGGTGAAAATCTTGAAAGCCTGGGACTGCAAGTCGGTTCCCGACGGGACGTCCATCACCTGCTCACCCTTGCCCAACAGTTTCACCGGGGCCTTCTGGTTGATTTTTTCCTGTTTGGCATGTTCGTATTTTTGAAGGACGGTGCGGTAATCCCAAGTCCAACGCTGATCGGCGCTGACTTTTTTGTTGCGCGCGATCACATACGCGGCGATGTCCATGGACAGCACCAGCGCGGCCAGCAAAGCACCGACCGTGAACAAGGGGACCATGCAGATCAAAAACAATGCCAAAAGCGCGGATGCAATGTGGATGCCGCTCCACATGTGGCGGCGAAAATAAAAAAAAGCCGCGTCTTTGTCCAAGTGCCCCGCAGCCACGCCCCATGCCGAAAAAAGGGCGAGCATGAGGAGCGGCTTGAGCACGCTGACCAGAACTTCCGGGCGTGATGCGATGGCTGTTGCGAGTGGGATCATGTTGGGGATGTCCGCAAAAGAATGGCGGTTGCCGCCGGAAACAGGAATCTGGAAACGTGTTATTTGGTCTGGATGCCGCGCAAACGCATGCGCAATTCCTCAGGCGACGGAGCGTTGGCGATGGCCACGCGGGGGTGCACATAGTTGTTTTCAACCAACCACACCAACGAATCGGTGTAACTCTGCATGCCGGCCGCGCGGTTCTCGTAAATGACTTTCTCAAGATCCCCCTCGCGCCCCTCGATGATGCAGCGGCGCGTGGCGGCGCCCTGCAGGAGGATCTCGACGGCGGGAACGCGCGGAATGTCCTCGCGGATGGTCGGCAGGAGCTTCTGGTAAACGATGCCTTGTATCTGATAGGCGAGAAGCGAACGGATTGAATCGCGTTCGACGGCGGGAAACAGGTCGTAAATGCGTGCAAAAGCCTGCGAACAGCTCGAGGCGTGAATGGTGCCGAACACCAAGTGTCCGGTTTCAGCGGCTTGCAACGCAGCCTCAAACGTTTCCCGGTCGCGCATTTCACCCACCAGCACGACATCGGGGTTTTCACGCACCATGGCGCGCAGTGCG
>CANIYR010000097.1 GCA_947471825.1 Phycisphaeraceae bacterium
GAGGACAAGGAACCGGTGTGCATCGTCACCCACGCGCCGATGATGGGCCTGACCGCCCAGCAGGTCGGCGGCGGCGTGGGCGGGCTCAATTTCCGCGCATTCTTCTACAAACATCCGCAGGTCCGCCTGGCACTCAGCGGCCACCAGCACATGGTGGACTGCTGCCGCCTGGACCGCGTGACCTACATCTGCGGCGGAGCCGTCTCCGGCGGCTGGTGGGAAGGCGACTACGAGCACTTCGCCCCGGTCTTCCTGATCTTCGACCTCAAGCCGGACGGCACCTTCAACCACCAGGAAATTTATTGGGAGCGCGACCAGCCCGGGCCGTACAACGAGAAGGTGTTCCCGGTTGAGCGGCATAAGGATCTTTACAACCGGTGAAGGGGGCATAAGACTCGCCTGTCATGGGCATGTCTTTGGGTGGACATGGGTTCGCAAAGCCTGCACCTTGTATGGAAGATTATTATTTGTAATGTTTTATGTTAGATAAAGACCTCAAAAGCCCCTTCCCCGCATCCCCTCCGCGACCCGTTCCGGATCGCCCCCCTCCACGCCCAACCCAGGGTTTCGCCCAAGCGCGGGCAACCTTGGGCTTCAAATCCGGGTCACCTTTGGCGACCAAGCGACCAAAACCCCATGCTCCCTTCAGCGCTCCCTCACCCAAAACCCCCACTCCAAAGCCCCAACCGCTTGCCCCCCCCCGCCATCCCCCCTATCATGCCAACCCTTCCAGCCGGGGATGGTCCCCGGCAAACCCCAAGGATTCCGCGCCATGCCTGCCCTTTGCGCCCAACGCTTTCCCGCTCACGCGGCCCTCTGATGGAAGCCCTCCGCTTCCATCCCGAAGGCTCCCTGTTGCCCCTTTCTTCATGAGACGGGCAATGTGCGGGTTTCCAGTTTCCACTGGAAGCGCTTGGGCCACGGGCAAACCCCGTGGTCTTTTCTTTGGTGTCCGTTCCCTTTTCCGCCGGCAAAACCCAAACAACCCGAACAACCGAGTCCCACCATGAGCACCGTCAAACCGCAAGAACTTCTCCGCCTCCTCGATGGCATCGCCAAGGAGCGCAACCTTGACAAGGAACTGCTGTTCGTTGACTTGGAACAAGCCATGGTCTCGGCCGCCCGCAAGCATTTCGACGCCGAGGACACCGAGGAGTTCCAGTGCGAGGTGGACCGTTTCACCGGCCGCATCACCCTGTGGCGCGGCGAAGAGGTGGTTCCCCTGGAGAGCCTGGGCCGCATTCCCGCCCAGACCGCCAAGCAGGTCATGATCCAGCGCTTCCGCGAGGAGGAGCGCACCGCCGTGTTCAGCGAATTCGGCGGCCGCGTGGGGGAAGTGGTCACCGGTTCGGCCCTGCGCTACGAGGGCGGCACCCTGATCGTGGGCGTCACCCGCGGCGGCACCAGCGTGGCCGAGGCCATCATGCCCCGCCGCGAGCAGATCCCCGGCGAGCAGCACCAGCCCGGCGACCGCGTCAAGTGCCTGATCCTGGAAGTGCGCGACGAAGGCAGCGCCGTCAAGGTCATCGTCTCGCGCGCCGCGCCGGAATTCATCAAGAAACTCTTCGAAATCGAAGTGCCCGAAATCGCCGACAAGGTCGTCGAAATCAAGGCCATCGCCCGCGAGCCGGGCCAGCGCACCAAGGTGGCCGTGGCCTCCATCGACTCCAAGGTGGACGCGGTGGGCGCGTGCGTCGGCGTGCGCGGCAGCCGCATCCGCAACGTGGTGGACGAAATGGGCGGCGAAAAGATCGACATCGTGCGCTGGAACGAATCCAGCCAGATCCTCATCCAGAACGCCCTGTCGCCGGCCAAGACCGCCGAAATCAGCCTGTGCTTCGAGCTCGGCCGCGCCACCGTGGTGGTGCCGGACGACCAGCTCTCGCTGGCCATCGGCAAGCGCGGCCAGAACGTGCGCCTGGCCGCCCGCCTGTCGGGCTGGGATGTGGACATCCTGACCCCCGAGGAATACACCAAGAGCCTGGACGCGATGGAAGCGGCCCTCTTGGCCGGCGGCCTGACCGACGAACAGGTGGACCAGCTGGCGGCCCTTGGCATCATCAGCGTCATGGACATGGAGGAAATCGGTTCCTTCTTCCTCAAGGAAACCCTGGGCATCGAGGAAGCCGTGGCCAAGAACCTGCTGGCCCTGTGCGCCGCCAAGGCCGTCGAAGTCGAAGCCGACCGCGAGAAGTCCAAGACCGAGAGCCTGCAGCGCAAGGCCGCCATGGCCTCCGAAGCGGCCAAGGGTCTTGATGACTTGCTTGGCGGCAAGGCCGTGACTTCCGCCGCGCCGGAAGCGGCGGCACCCGAAGCCGCCCCCACCCCGGCCGGGTAAAAACGCCGCTTGCCGGAGGTTGTTTGAAACCCGTTTGATGTCGGTTTGTTTCGGTTCGTTCGGTCCGCTCCGTCCCCTTTTGGAAATTCCGTGGCCACTCCCGCTAAGACCATCCGTGTTCAAGACCTCGCCAAAGAAATTGGCGTCCCCACCAAGCAGATCCTCGAGCGCTGCAAAGCCGAAGGGATCGAAGGGCTGACCAGCAACCAGTCGGGCGTCAAGCTCGGCTTGGTGGCGACCATCCGCGAGTGGTTCAGCGGCGAAAACGCCGCGCCGGCAACCGAGGCACCAGCCGCCAAACCCAAGCCGGAAGTGGCGGCCAAGACGCCCAAGCCCAAGGCGGCCAAGGCCGAAGCCCCCGCCGCCGAAAACCTGCCGGCGGCCCCCAAAAAAGCCGTCCGCAAGGCCCAAGCCGCCGCCCCGTTGGAGGCCGCTCCACCGGTGGCCGCGCCGCCAGCGCCGGCGCCCAAGGCTCCGGCCGCCGTCGAAGCGCCGGTTCCTACGGCCGCGCCCACCCCCGCGCCGGCCGCAGCAGCGCCCGACGCACCCGAGGTCGCCCCCGCCCCGGCCAAACCGGCCGCGCCCCAAGTGGCAACCGTCCACCCGCCGCGCCCCGCCATTCCGCTGCCGCCCGCCCGCCCGCGGCCCCTGCCGGCCGGCGTGCAGAATGTGCCGACCCGCCCGACCGGCGTCAAGCAGATGGGCGAGGCGATGCCCGCCCCGGTCAAGCGCGTGCTGCGCGGTCCGCAGGTGATCCGCATCGAGGCCCCTGAAAACATCCCCGCGCCCCGTTCGCGTCCGCGCCCGGGCGAAGGCAATGGCAACGGCAGTTCCGGCACCGGCGACCGCCGCAGCGGCACGGCCACCGGCGGCGCGGCCGGCGGCGGCATCCGCACGTCCTCCACCGCCAACGCGGCGGGCGTGTCCCGCTCGACCGGCCCGGTGCGCGGCGGCGGCGTGAAGCCCAAGACCGTCGGCACCGGCAACACGCCGGCCGAGGATGAAAAGAACAAGCGCCGTTCGCTGTCGGCCCGCCGCGGTCGCAGCGATGGCGCGGTCCTGACCGGCGCCACCAAATTCTCGCAGGCGGACCTCGACGACCTGGACGCGCGCCTGAAGGGCGCCTCCACCACCATGAGGAACCGCAGGAAGCAGCTGGGACGCGGCCATTTCCAGGCGCAGTCGCCGGCCGATGTCGGCGGCAAGGTGTCAATCGAGGAACCCATCACGATCAAGGCGCTGTCCGCGGCCACCGGCATCAAGGCCGCGGCCTGCGTGAAATTCCTGTTCAAAAAGGGCATCATGGCCACCGTGAACTCGGCCATCGACACCGAGGCGGCGATGGAAATCGCCATGGAGCACGACATCGAGCTGGAAGTCAAGGCACACCAGACCGCCTCGGCCAAGGTCGAGCAGGAATTCGCCAACCGCGACCGTACCAACGTGCTGCCTCGCCCGCCGGTGGTCACCATCCTGGGCCACGTCGACCACGGCAAAACCTCGCTTTTGGACCGGATCCGCAAGGCCGACGTGGCCGCGCACGAAGACGGCGGCATCACCCAGCACGTCGGCGCCTACCGCGTCACGGTGGAAGGCTCCGACGGCGAGCCCAAGACCGTGGTTTTCCTCGACACCCCCGGCCACGCCGCCTTCACCTCGATGCGCGCCCGCGGCGCCAAGGTGACCGACGTGGTGGTGCTCCTGGTGGCGGCCGAGGACGGCCTGATGCCCCAGACCATCGAATCCATCGCCCACGCCAAGGCCGCCAAGGTGCCGGTGGTCGTGGCCCTCAACAAGATCGACATGGTGCCCCCGCAGCACCGCGACGCGCTTTTGCAGCGCATTTACGGCGAACTCGCCCAGCACGGCCTCAACGCCTCGGCCTGGGGCGGCGAAACCGAAGTCTGCATGGTGTCGGCCAAGACCGGCGAGGGCATCCCCGAGCTGCTCGAGATCCTGGAGCTCCAGGCCGGGGTCCTGGGCCTGACCGCCGACTTCGCCGGCCCGGCCCGCGGCACCGTGATCGAGAGCGAAATGCAGGCCGGCCGCGGCGCCGTGGCCCGCGTGCTGGTGCAGGAAGGCAACATCCGCGTCGGCGACTTCTTCGTGGCCGGCCGTTCGTTCGGCCGCGTGCGCGGGCTGACCGACGACCGCGGCCGGCGCCTGCAGGAAGCCGGCCCGGCAACCCCGGTCGAGGTCTCCGGCATCGACGAGGTGCCCGACGCAGGCGACAAGTTCTACGTCACCGACAGCCTGCGCAAGGCCGAGGAAATCGCCGGCCAGTGCCGCGAAGACGAGCGCAACCAGCAGCTGGCCCGCGAAACCAAGGTCACCCTGGACAACTTCTCGGCCACCCTCAAGGCCGGACAGACCAAGACCCTCAACCTGGTCCTCAAGGCCGACGTGCAGGGCTCGGTCGAAACCCTCAAGAAAACCCTCGAGGAAATCGGCAACGACGAAGTCCGCCTGCGCGTCCTGCACATGGGCGTGGGCGTCATCACCGAGAGCGACATCCTTTTGGCCGACGCCTCCGACGCGGTGGTCTTGGGCTTCCATGTGCCGATCTCGCCGCAGGTGCGCGACATCGCCGAGGCCCGCCACGTGGAGGTGCGCTCCTACCGCGTGATCTACGAGCTGCTCGACGACATGAAGGCGGCCCTCGAGGGCATGCTGGCCCCGGATGTGCGCGAGGAGGAAATCGGCCGCGCCGAGGTCAAGGAAGTCTTCCGCATCGGCAAGGTCGGCGCGGTGGCCGGATGCATCGTCGCCTCCGGATCGGCGGTCAAAAAGGACGTCAAGGTCCGCCTCCTGCGCGACAACGCCATCGTCACCGAGAAGCGCAACGTCGAAACCCTGCGCCGCCACAAGGACGAGGTTTCCGAAGTGCGCGCCGGCACCGAGTGCGCCATCCGCCTGGCCGGCTTTGAAGACGTCAAAAACGGCGATGTCATCGTGTTCTACAAAGTCATCGAAACCGCCCGCAAGCTGGCATAACTTTTCCCCCTTTTTCCATGTCCCACCGCATCGAACAATTCTCCTCCGCCCTCCAGCGCGCGCTGGCCAAGACCATCCACCAGGGTCTGGGGGATCCGCGCATCCGGGGCATGGTCTCGGTCACCCGCGTGGACGTGAGCCCGGACCTGCGCCACGCCGACGTGTTCGTCACCGTGATGCCCGAGGATTTCGAGCGCCTGACGATGGAGGGACTCAAGTCCTCCGAGCTCCATGTGCACACCCTGGTCAAGCCGCAGATGAACAGCCGGCTGGTGCCGCACCTGCACTTCAAGCTGGACGCCAAGCTTAAGAAGGAGATGTCCGTCCTCTCCGCCATCCGCGAGGCCCGCGCCCGCGACGAAAAGGATGGCGTGGCCCAGCCCAACGACGCGCCCGTGGGCGCCGAAACCGACCCCGACGGCGAGCATGGCGACCAGGGCCCGGTGTGACCGGCCGGCGTGAGAATCCCTTCGCCCCACTTTCCCTTTTCCGTTTTCAAGCGACACTCCCATGAGCCACAAGGCCCTCGAAGCCCTTCTTAAAAAAGCCCGCGCCGCCCACAAAAAAGCGGAGCCCCCCGCCGGCGACGCCACGCTTCAGCTGATCCTGGCCATCCTGTCCAGCAACGCGCCCCTGCACACCGCCGAACTCGGCCTCGACCGCCTGCTCAAGGCCTTCGTGGACGTCAACGAACTGCGCATGAGCCTGGGCGACGAGCTGCAGGAGGCCCTCGGCATCAACTACCCCCAGGGCCGCGAGCGCCTGACGCGCCTGACCGAGGCCCTGAACGATGTTTTCGGGCGCGAGCACCAGATGGACATGGGCTCGCTCAAGGGCAAGGGCAAGCGCGAACAGCGCGAATACCTGGACTCCTTGCGCGGCCTGACCCACGCCATGGCCGCGCAGGTGTTCTGCCTGGCTTTCGAGGGCCATTGCGTGCCGGTGGACGAGCGCACCCTGGCCGCCCTCAAGGAGGCCGGCGCGCTGGAGGACAACTGCGACCTGCAGCACGCCGAAAACATCGTGACCCGCTCCGTGAAGGCCGGCGAGGCGGTGGAAACCTTCCTCGCCCTGCACGCCTGGGTGGACGCCAACCCGCCGAAAACGTGGCCGCCCAAGCCCGTGGCGACCCCGGTTTACACGGCACCGGCCGCCCCGGCCAAGAAGTCCGCGCCGGTGGAAGAGCCCGCCGCCAAGAAACCGGCGCCCGCACCGGCCGCCACAGCCGCGCCGGCCCCGGCCAAGCCCGCCGCCAAGGCGCCCGCC
>CANIYR010000098.1 GCA_947471825.1 Phycisphaeraceae bacterium
CCACCGGCACCCCGGCGGCCGCCTGGGTGCCCGGCCAAGCCAGCGACGGCTGGGCATCGCCGGCGGCGCCGCTGGATCTGGTGCCGCTCTTGGCTCAGGCGTCGCGCACGGCCTTTGCGCGGGCCGAGGCCAGGCTGTCGGAAACCGCCGGCCCGGCCAAGGATTTGCTGGCCGGCATGGGCAAGACCCTGTGCGTGGATGTGCAGTTGGGCCACTCGCCGGCGCCGGTTCTCTTGGGTGCCCAGGGCGGTGCGGGGGAGGTCTTTGCGCAGGTGCTGCCCGGCTGGCACGGGCTGGCCCTGCGCGCCGCCGGCGATGCCCAGCCGTCGCTGGCTTGGCCGGGCACCCAGGCGGCCGCCGGGGTGCCGGTGGACACCAGCGTCGCCCGACTGTTGGTGGAGCAGCATGTGACCGAAGCAGAGGGCAAAAAACTGGCGCGTCCGGGCGGCCCGCGGTTGTCCTCGTTTGAAGTGTTTCATGTGGTGCGCACGCGCCCGGGCTTCCCGCCGATGTCGCTCTCGCGCGGGGCGGTGGTGGTGCCTGAAAACGCGGTCAGCCGCGATTCTCTGGTGCTGGCCAGCGAGCAGGTGGCCAGGCATCTCATCATGAAAATCAAGGCCGATGGCGTGCTGCGCGGCGGCTATCTGCCGGCGCAGGACCTATGGCAGCCGGCCGCGGCATCGCCCTCGGAAACGGCGCTGGTGGCGTACGCGCTCGTGCGTTTTGCCGCCCGCCGCATGGCGGTGGATCCCAAAGACGACATCGCGCAAAAAAGCGTACTGGCAGCCTCGGCCATGGCCAGGCAACTGGCGCCGCAAGTGTCCGACTCCAAGGCTGCTCCGCAGCCTTTGGCGGCGGCATTCCTGCTCATGGCCCTGACCGATGCCCCGGGCGGCGCCGACCGTGATTGGCGCGACCGTCTGGCCGCCGGCCTCATGGCGCTGGATGCCGGCGAGGGCGCCGCCAGTGGCTACGCCGTGAGGCCGCTGGTGGCGACGGCCGACGGCTCGACCCAGCTTTCTCCGCCGTGGTCGGCCAAGCCCGTGGGCGAGGGCACGGCCGCCATCATCACCTGCGCGCTGTCGGGTTGGTACGAGCGCACACGCGACGCCAAGGCCGAGGCCGTCGTGCGCCGCCAGCTGGCGCTTGCTTTTGCGCATGCGGGCGAAACCGATGCCGCCGAATCGCCGTATTGGCTGGCCCTCGCGGAGCGGCGCGCCGGCCTTTTGCTGGCGGCCGCCGACAAAGACCCGTCCGCCGCCCGCGCCGAACATGTCCGGCGTTTGCAGAAACTCGGCAAAAACTTGAGTCAAATGCGCCAATCGCAAATTGTCCGCCGCCCTGAAACCGGGCCGGCGGATTTGGTCGGCGGCTTCTCGTTCACCCCTGGACTTGCGATGCCGACCTGGCGCGGCGCCTTCCCCATGGCCTTGTGGGGGCAGTTGCTGCAGGATCCGGATGCGGGCGCCACCGGCCAGCCGGCCGCCGACATGCTGGGCTTTGGACGCGGCGCCCGCTTCATGCTGCAATTGGTGGTGACGCCGGCTTCGTGCTTCGCCGTGCGCCAGCCGGCTGCCGCCGTCGGCGGCGTGCGCGGCGCACCGTGGGAGATGCGGCTCGACACCCAGCCGGCGGCGATGTCGCTTTTGGCTTTGGAAGAGGCGATTGAAGCGGTGGAAGCGGCGGCCAAAAGATAGGGGCGGCGGCCGCTGCGCGGGGCCGGGTTCTCGAATGACAACGCGCGCCGAATAGCCGGCGCGCGTTGTCCATTGGATTCACTTTTTTAACTGCCCACTTTTCATTTGTCCCGCGCCAGCACCTTGTTCAACCTCCGCAGGTGGCGCTCTTCGCCGGTGAAGCGCGCATTTACGAACGCCGTCACCAGTTCTTCGGCCAGGGCGCCGCCGATGATACGGGCGCCAAGGCACAGCACATTCATATCGTCATGCTCGACGGCTTGGTGCGCCGAATAGGTGTCATGACACAGGCAGGCGCGCACCCCCCTGACCTTGTTGGCGGCGATGCAGGCACCGGCGCCCGAGCCGCAAATCACGATGCCGCGTTCAATCTGCCCGGCCGCCACCTGATCGGCCACCGCAAAGGCGAAATCCGGGTAGTCGCAGGGGGCGCAGTCACCGGTTCCCAAATCCACCACCTCATGCCCGGACTTGCGCAAGTGGGCGATCAGGGGGTCTTTCAGGGGGTAGCCCCCATGGTCGGCGGAGATGGCGATTTTCATGTTTGAAGAGGGGTTGGGCGTGGCATTATGAACGATTAGAAAGTGTATGATAACTTTTGCCTGGGCGTCCACGTCAAAAGCCTTTCACCGCCTCGTCCGCGGGTCGCTTATTTTTCAACCCCCCGTTATGCTCCCGGTTTGCTGGACCATTGTGGTTCATTTCCCTTTTCCATGGATTCCCTCCGTCATGAAGACCGTCCACTATCTGCTCGCCCTTGCCGCCTGCGCCACCGTGACCGTTGGCGGCATCGCCGTTCTCAACGCCCAAGACAAGCCTGCCGCCGTCACCGCCGCCCCCGGCGCCGATGCCCCTGCCGCGGCCGCGGCCGCCCCGATCGACAACATGGGTTTTGCCTCGCTTGACGAGCGCATGTCCTACGCCATCGGCTTTGAGCAGGCCGACCGCGCCAAACAGGATCCGGCCCGCAAAATCGAGGCGGATGCCTTCCTCAAGGGCTACAAGGACGGTTTGGCCGGCCAGAACACCAGCTACGCCAACGGCCTCATCATGGGCAGCGAATTGAAAGCCAACAAGGACGCTTCCGAAAAGGAAGGCATGTTCTCCATCAGCACCGACGCCTTCGGTAACGGCCTCTCGGCCTCCCTCAAGGGCGAGCCCGGACGCCTGACCAAGGAGCAGCGTTTGGCGACTTTCAAGGATTTCCAGGAGAAGATGGCGAAAATCCAGGCGGACAAGCAGGCCGTCGAGCAGAAGAAGCAGGAAGAGGCCCAGAAAAAGAAGGATGCCAAGATTGCCGCCCTCGCCCCCACGGCCAAGGCCGACGGCGAGAAGTATCTGGCTGAAAATGCCAAGAAGGAAGGTTGGAAAACGACCGCATCCGGCCTGCAGTACCGCATTGTCAAGGCCGGTGAAGCGGTGCATCCCGCCAAGACCGACACGGTTCAGGTGAATTACGAGGGGCACTTCACCGAAGGCACCACCTTCGACAGCTCGTATGAGCGCGGCCAGCCCGCAGCCTTCCCGCTCGATGGCGTGATCCCCGCCTGGACCGAAGCCGTCCAGCTCATCGGCAAGGGCGGCAAGATTGAAATCGCCGCCCCGTACAACATCGCTTACGGCAAGGACGGCCGCTCGGGCATCCCGCCCTTCGCCGCCCTTTGCTTCACCATCGAATTGCTGGACTTCCGGCCTGCCCAGGCGGCCACCCCCGCCGGCGGTTTCGGCGAGTGATCTGGCGGTTGGCGCACCCAATGAAAAAACCCGGCTCGCGCCGGGTTTTTTCATTGGGACGCATCAACTGCTCAGTTCCGGGGCGAAGCCGCGCCGCAGGGTGTTCTCGCACACGGCGCGCGGGTCGGTGAACTGCAGCAGGTATTCCGCGCCGCCGGCCTTGCTGCCCACGCCCGACATGCCGAAGCCGCCGAAGGGCTGGCGGCCGACCAGGGCGCCGGTCGAGCCGCGGTTGAGGTACAGGTTGCCGACGCGGAATTCGTGGCGGGCCTTTTCCAGGTTCGACGGCGTGCGGGTGAAGGCCGCGCCGGTCAGCTTGTAGGGGTGGTCGTTGGCGATGTCGAGCCCCTGGTCGAAGTCTTTCACCTTGAGAATGGCCAGCACCGGGCCGAAGATCTCGTCGCGCATCAGGGCGCAGTCAGGCGAGGCCACCTCGAACACATGCGGCCCGATGAGCGGTTTGCCCAGCACCTCGGTTTCCGCCGGTTGGTGGGCCAGCAGCAGCTTGTTTTCACGCATTCCCAGCGCGATGTAATGGCGGATCTTGGCGCCCGCCTCGGCGTCGATCACCGGGCCGACATCGGTGCCGGGCAGGCGCGGGTCGCCGACTTTCAGGGCCTGCACCGCTTCGCAGAAGCGCTTGGTGAATTCGTTGTAAATGGCTTCGTGCACCAAGAGGCGCGAGCAGGCCGAGCATTTCTGGCCGGCGAAGCCGAAGGCGCTCTGGCGGATGTGGGGGATGGCTTCATCGAGGTCGGCGGTGGCGTCCACGATGATGGCGTTTTTGCCGCCCATTTCGCACACCACGCGCTTGACGTTGGGCTGGCCGTCCACGGTTTTGCCGGCGGCCTCGATGATGTTGAGGCCCACGCCCTTGCTGCCGGTGAAGGCGATGAGGCTGGTCTTGGGGTGGCGCACCAGGGCGGCGCCGACCGTTTCGCCCTGGCCGGGCAGGAAGTGCAGGACATCCTTGGGGATGCCGGCCTGCCACAGGATTTCGCACAGGATTTTGGCGATACCGGGGGTTTGTTCGGCGGGCTTCAGGACCACCGTGTTGCCGGTCACCAGTGCCGCCACCGTCATGCCGCAGGCGATGGCCAGCGGGAAGTTCCACGGGCTGATGACCACCGCCACGCCCTTGGGCTGGTGGACCACCTGGTTCAATTCGCCCATGAAGGCGCCCAAGCGCTTGAAATCAAACAGTTCCGGCGCGGTGCGGGCGTAGTAATCGCAGAAATCGATGGCTTCGCACACATCACCATCGGCCTCTTTCCACGGCTTGCCGGCCTCCGACACGATGATGGCGCAGAGTTCGTCGCGGCGCTGGCGCATCAGGTCGGCGGCCTTGCACAGCATGTTGGAACGCGCCGAAACATCCTGCCCGCGCCAGGCGCGGAAAGCCTTGAAGGCCGATTCCATCACGGCGTTGGCCTGTTCGACCGTGCCGTCGTTTTTCACCTGCGGCACTTGCGCCTTGGCGATGGCGGCGGCGAAGGGTTCGCGCTGGGCCTGCTTCGAGAAATCGCGGAAGGGCTCTGTGCGGAAGGCCTTGCCATCACCCACCCCGGACACCGCCGGAGACAGGTGGTTGTCCTTGTGCGGATTGGGCTCGACGCGCTGCGGATCATGCGGCGAGGCCAGCAGTTTCTCGGCCGGGGTGTCCTTGGACAAACCCTGCATCAGCCAGGATTCGTTGGAGGTGTTTTCGAGCAAGCGGCGCACCAAGTAGGCCATGCCCGGCACCAGTTCGCCCACCGGCACGTATTCGCGCAGGCGGAAGCCCTCGGCCTTGACCGCTTCCTTGACGCCGTGGCCCATGCCATACAAGGCTTGCATTTCCAGCGCTTCCTTCGGCAGGCCGGCCTTGTCGAGCATGGTCATGCAGGCGGACAGGGTGCGCAGGTTGTGGCTGCCCAGGGCCAGTTTCACGCCGCCCTGGTTCTTGTCGCGCGGCATGGCGGTGATGAACTGCTGGGCCATGCGCTCGAAGCAGGCGTCGGAGCTGCGCTTGTCGGTCCACACCGGGATCGGCCAGCCCTTTTCCTCGGCGTTGATCACTTCGTAATCCCAGTAAGCGCCCTTGACCAGGCGCACCGTCACCTGGCGGCCGCTGGCCTTGGCCCAGTCGATCACCTGCTGGGCATCGGCGTCGCCGCTCTTCAAATAAGCCTGCATGGCCAAGCCCGCCGGAAAGTCCACCTTTTCGCAGCAATGCTTGAAGATGGCGAAGTTCAATTCCTTGGTGCTTTCCTGCTCCACGTCGAAATTGACCAGCACGTTGCGGCGGCCGGCCTCCTCCAAAAGGGGCTTCAATTGCATGAAGCAGCGGTCGACGGAACCGGCGCGGTCGGTGGGGTCGAATTTGTCGGCCAAAGACGACAGTTTGATCGATACATTGGCGCGCGGCAGGGCGCCCAGATGGTCGCGCTCCAGGATGCCGCCATCCTGCCAGCCCTTGACCGCCTCGGAGATGTTGACGATGAGATCCATGTAGCGCTCGCGGTAGATCTCCGCCTCGCGCACCGACACGCAGGCTTCGCCAAGCAAGTCGGCGGTGAAGGAAACGCCGCTTTCCCAGCGTTTTTTGAGGTGCGGCAGCGCCTCGGCGGCGTCGGAGCCGGCGATGTAGCGGGCGGCCATCGCTTCGATGTTGCCGCGCAGCTGCTGGTTGACCAGGCCCTTGGCCATGGTGCCCATTTTGAGCATGGCCGCCGCGCCGGCCGGCATGTTGACGCCGGGCTGGGACAGGTATTCCTTCAGCACGGCGTAAACCAGTTCGGGGTCGTGCTGGAGTTTGGGGTAGACGTCGATGAAGCGGAACAGGTTGACCTTGAAGCCCGCATCCTGCATCGCCCAGTCGGCCAGCTGGTCCTTGAGCCCCTTGGGATCGGGATTGGCGCGGGCAATGGCCAGCATGCGCGACCCCACGGCCAGAATTTGCGCTTCATCACCGGCAAAGCGGGCGACGGCGGCGGCGGCCGTGGTGGCGGGGCGGGCGGAGCGGAAAAGGGTTTTGAGCATGGTGCGGATAGGGGGATGGGGGGCGGAGGGAATCCATCAAACGGAACGATATCCAGTATAATGAAAATCGCGAAAACTTTCCAACATAATGGAA
>CANIYR010000099.1 GCA_947471825.1 Phycisphaeraceae bacterium
CCCACCCCCCCGCCGGCGGGCACCCAGGACCCCGAAGACAAAACCAAGCCCAAACGCAAAAAAGACGCCGATCCCACCGATGCCTCCGCCCCGCCGGCGGCGCCCCCGGAGCCCCCCGCCAAGGAGGCCGCCCGGGATGCGGCCGCCGATGCCGATGAAATCCGCCGCAAGATGGAAAAACTGAAGATCAACATCGCCAAGCCCGCGGAGGCCAAACCGGTCGCCAAGAAGCCGGCCGCCGCCGAGGCCCAGGACCTTTCCGGCTACCGCTACCCCCCGCTGGAACTGCTGGCCGAGGCCGTGGTGGAAAACAACGAAGGCCGCGAAGGCGAGCTGCGCGCGCTGGCCACCGACCTGCAGGCGGCGATGGAACAGTACAAAATCTCCGGCGAAGTGGTGGACATTTCATCGGGCCCGGTGGTCACCCTGTTTGAGGTGCGCCTGGCCCCCGGCACCCGCGTCTCGAAGCTGGAAGCGCTGGACTCGGACCTCGCCCGCGCACTCAGGGTGAACAACATCCGCATCGTGCCGACCATCGCGGGCAAGGACACCGTGGGCGTGGAGGTTCCCAACAGGAAGCGCCAGACCGTGCGCATCCGCGAACTGATGGAGGAAATGAGCACCGCCAAGGACACCATGGCCCTGCCGATGTTCCTGGGCCGCGACGCCACCGGCAAGCCTTTGGTGGAGGATCTGGCCAAGACCCCGCACATGCTGATCGCCGGCACCACCGGTTCGGGCAAGTCGGTGTGCATGAACTCCATCCTGCTCTCGATGCTGTTCACCCGCAAGCCCGACGAGCTGCGCCTCATCCTGGTGGACCCCAAGATCGTGGAAATGGCCATGTACAAGGCCATCCCCCACCTCTTGTGCCCGGTCATCACCGAAATGAGCAAGGCCGCCGGCATATTGGAATGGGCCTGCACCAAGATGGACGAGCGCTTCACGCAGTTCCAGAAGGCCGGCGTGCGCGACATCAAGGGCTACAACGCCCTGTCCGAAGAACAACTGCGCGAAGCCTTCCAGCCGGCCACCGAGGAGGAATGGGCCCGGGTGCCCAAGAAGGTGCCCTATTTCGTCATCGTGGTGGATGAAATGGCCGACCTCATGATACAGTTCCCCGATGTCGAGCAGCACATCGTGCGCATCGCCCAGAAGGCCCGCGCCTGCGGCATGCACCTTTTGATGGCCACCCAGCGGCCCAGCGCCAATGTGGTCACCGGCCTCATCAAATCCAACATGCCGACCCGTTTGTGCATGAAGGTGAACTCGGGCCTTGATTCGCGCGTGATGCTCGACAAGAGCGGCGGCGAAGTCCTGCTGGGCAACGGCGACATGCTGTTCATGTTCAACGCCCGCCCCGAACTCATCCGCGCCCAGGGCTGCTACATCGACGATGCGGAGGCCCGCGAAACGGTCAAATTCCTCAAGGATGTGGCCCAGCAATCCTTCGAGCCCTCCCTGCTGCAGATCAAGGGCCCGAGCTCCGTTGACGATGGCGGCGGCAAGGGTGGCGACGGCGGCGGCGGTGACGGCGAGGAGGATGCAACCGCCAACCCCGGCGGCCGCGACCCCTTGTTTGAAAAGGCGGTGGACATCGTGGTCATGCAGCAGCGCGGCTCGACCACCCTGCTGCAGACCAAAATGGGCATCGGGTACTCGCGGGCCACCCGCCTCATCGAGCAGATCGCCGAGGCGGACATCCTGGGCCCGCACAAGGGCAGCCAGGCCCGCGAGGTGCTGCTGACCGAAGGCCAGTGGGAGCAAATGAAAAAGCAGATGCGCGAAGGCGGCGCCGAAGGGGCCGCCGAAGGCGGCGAAAGCACCCCAACGGCCTGAGGCGGGAATCGGAAAACCAACAAAAAACCCCGCCAGGCGCGCCCGGCGGGGTTTTTTGTTGGCCGTTTTTCAGGCGGTTTTCGGCGGCACATGGCGCATGAACAACGCCTCGCCCTTTTCGATTTTCATGCCGGGCAGCAGGCCGCCCCAGGCGGTCCATTCCTCCAGCTTGCCCAAGCCGCCGCCCGCCTGCATCTGCGCGGCGTAATCCAATCCCATGCGGGCCCATATCTTCTCGCAGGCGGCCGGGAGCACCGGCCACAAGAGGACTGAGGCGATGCGCACGGCTTCGGCGCATTCGTACAAAATGGCGCCGACTTGGGGCAGGTTGGCCGGGTCCTTGGCCAGCGTGAACGGCTTGGTGTCTTCAATGGCCTTGTCCACCGCGCGAATGAGCGCCAGGCCCGCCTGCGCACCCTGCCCGGGCTGGATTTTGGCGATGGCTTCGGCCACTTCCAACACCGCTTTTTCGGCGGCGGGCGCCAGCTGGAAACCGGCCTCGCCCACCAACGCGGGGATCGCGCCGCCGAAATACTTTTCGGTCATGTTGGAAACCCGCGAAAAGCAGTTGCCAAGGCCGTTGGCCAGCTCGGCGTTGTACATGTCCACGAACTTGGCATGCGAGAAATCGCTGTCGTTGGTGCCCATCGGGCCCTGGGTCACCAGGAACCAGCGCAGGCCGTCCAGGGAGAAGTCCCTGACGTAGGCGTCGATTTTTTCGAGGTCGATGAAGTTGCCGAGACTCTTGCTCATCTTCTGGCCTTCGGAAATCCAGAAGGAGTGGGCATAGAGCGCATTCGGCAGCTTTTCGCCCAGGGCCAGGAGCAGTGCCGGCCAGATGGCGGCGTGGAACCACAAAATGTCCTTGGCGGTCAGGTGCAGCACTTCGGCGTCATCCCAGAATTTCCGGCGCTCTTGGGTGTCCACCACCGACAGGTAGTTGAACAGGGCGTCGATCCACACATACACCGTTTGCGGGCCGGTTTCCGGGTTTTGCGCCGAACCGGGGATGTCGATGCCCCAATCGGCCATGCCGCTGCGGCTCATCGGCACATCGTTGAGGCCGTCCTTGATGCGGCCGACGATCTCGTTCTTGCGGGCCTCCGGCAGCACGGCAAACGACGCGCCGTTGACCGCCTCGCCGCGCTCGAGCAGGGCCAGCAACTGCGGCTGGTACTTGGAGAGTTTGAAAAAATAGTTCTTTTCCTTCTTGCGCACCAACGGCTTGCCGTTGAACGGGCTCTTGAACTGGTATTCCTCGGCCTTGGCGTCCGGCAGGTATTCCTCCTGGCCGGCGTCGTACCAACCCTCGTAGTCGCCCAAATAGGCGTCGCCGCTGGCCAGCAATCGGGTCACATACCGGGTCACTTTGACTTTGTGCCGGTCCTGGCTGGTCCGGATGAAATCATCGTTGCTCATCCCCAGTTTGCGGAAGGTTTCCTCGAAGATTCCCGCATTGCGGTCGGCCCAGGCCCGGGTGGTCATGCCGTTTTCGGCGGCTTTTTCGACCACCTTGGTCGCATGCTCGTCGGTCCCGGTCAAAAAGAAGGTTTCCCGGCCGGCCAAGCGGGCGTGACGGGCCATCACATCGGCGATGGTCGTGGTGTAGACATGCCCGATGTGGGGGCGGTCGTTGACGTAATAAATCGGGGTGGTGACGTAAAAGCGGGGCTTGGACATAGGGGGCGCATTGTAGGTTTACAATCCCCCCATGACTTGGCACACCCTTGGCCCCTCCGCCGGCTTCCCCGAAGGCGTCCTCAAGACCGCCGCCGCCCCCGGCATACGGGCCGGCCTGGTCGTGGTGCGCGACCAGGGCGTCCTGCGCGCCCTGCGCAACGAATGCCCCCACGCCGGCAAACCGCTGGACGCGGGCGAGGTCAAAAACGGCTGCATCACCTGCCCCTGGCACGCCTACCGTTTCAACCTGAAAAACGGCATGAATGTGGATGACACCGATGAAATGCCGGCCAAGGTCTACGCCGTCCGCGAAACCGACGGGCTGGCGGAAGTCGAACTGCCCTGAATCCTGACACCACACACCCCATCCCCCCTCCCATGACGCCACGCCAACACCTCTGTGCCAACCGCGACGCCGCCCGCGACCGCTTCCTCGATTTCCTGCGCATTCCCTCGGTCGGCGCGCAAAAAGCGCATGACGCCGACACGCTTCAAGCCGCCCACTGGGTGGCGGACCACCTGCGCCAATCCGGCTTCACCGACATCCAACTGCTGTGCCGCGACGGCGGGCACCCTTGCGTGGTCGCCCGCACTTCGGCGGCGCAGGTGGCCAACCCCGACGCCCCGCGCGTGCTGTTTTACGGCCATTACGACGTGCAGCCGGCCGACCCGCTGAACCTGTGGGCCTCGCCCCCCTTTGAGCCGGTCATCAAGGACGGCATCGTTTACGCCCGCGGGGCCAGCGACGACAAGGGCCAGGTGCTGTGCTTCTTGGAGGCCCTGCGCGCCTACCACGCCACCGGCACCCAGCTGCCCGGCCCGCTGACCGTCTGCATCGAGGGCGAAGAGGAATCCAAGGGCCGCACCCTGCCGGCCCTGGTCAAAACCGAAAAAGACCTGCTCAAGGCCGACATCTGCCTGATCTCCGACACCGCCCTGTGGGACGGCGCCACCGGCCCGGAGCCCTCCATCACCTACGCCTTGCGCGGCCTGGCTTATTTTGAAGTGCGTTTGCGCACGCTCAAGCGCGACCTGCATTCGGGCATCTACGGCGGCACCATCCTCAACCCCGCCAATCTGCTGGTGAAGGTGCTCAGTCGCCTGGTGGACGACCAGGGGCACATCACCATCCCCCATTTTTACGACGATGTGCCCGCCATTTCACCCGCGCAGAAAAAATCCTGGGAGGATTTGAACTTCAACGACGGCGCCTTTGTCGGCGAAGTCGGCGGCATCCGCCACGGCGAAGCCGGGTTCTCCACCCTGGAGCGCAACTGGGCCCGCCCCACCTGCGACATCAACGGCATCACCTCCGGCTACCAGGGCGAGGGCGCCAAGACCGTGATCCCGGCCGTCGCCAGCGCCAAGGTCAGTTTCCGCCTGCCGGCCAGAATGAATCCGAAAAAAGTGGGTGCGCAATTCCGCGCCTGGGTGGAGGCCGAGGTGAAAGCCGTCGCCCCCGCCGGCGTGCAGATTGAGATCCTCAATCACGGCGATGCGGACCCGGTGGCGGTGTCCACCGACAGCCCCTTCATCGCGGCCAGTTGCCGCGCGCTGCAGGGCGTCTTCAACCGCAAGCCGGTCCTGATGGGCTGCGGCGCCAGCATCCCGATTGCCGCCGATTTCAAGCAGGAATTGGGCCTGGACACGCTGTTTGTCGGCTTCGGCCTCAACTCCGACAACATCCACTCGCCCAACGAATGCTTCGGCCTGGACCGCCTGGCGCAGGGCTGCGACACGCATGTGGAGATTTTGGCCGAGATTGGCAAGCTTTGAGCCTTCGGTATGATGTTCCCGCACCCCCCCGGTTTTGGCCCCTTTTAGGAGTGTTCCCATGCGCCACCTGACCCCGCTGCTGCTGCTTGCCCTGCTCGCCCGCCCCGTCTTGGCGGATGACAAGGAAAAGGAGCCGGCCCTCAAAAATCCGCAGGCCCAGTCCGCCCTGACCCAGCTGCAGAAGGATCTGGATGCCGCCGAGGATGCCAAACGCAAGGCGGTGACCAAGGCGATCCAGACGGCGATTCCCAAACTGGACAAGGCGCTCAAGGAAACCATGGCCAAGGGCGATTTGGACGGCGCCAACGCGATCAAGGCGAAGATGGACGCGCTCAAAGCCGAAATGGATGCCCAGAAGGACGAGCCGGCGCAACCCGCCGCGCCGCCGGCCCGGGCCGCGCGCGCCTTCAATCCCGTGGGCACCTGGAAAGTGCCGATCATGAACCGCACCCAGGAAATACTGCCCAACGGCACCTGCCACAGCGCCGGTCTGTTTGCCGATCCCAAGGCGTTTCCGGATCAGGGCCGCTGGAAGCGGCTGGCCGACGGCAGCATTGAAGTACGCTTCGACAGCGGCTGGGTGCAGATCATCCGCCCGGTCAAGGACAACCCCGCGCAGATCGAGATCGAGGGCACCAACCCCAAGGGCGAAAACACCGGCAAGTCGGTGTGGGATCTCTTGGGCAACCGCAAATAAAGCGGCCGCCGCGCCTACTTGGCCCCGTCAAACCACGCCATCGCCTCGTCCACGCTTTTGAACACCCGGGTCGCCGTTTCGGTGATGAACGGGCTCGGGCTTTTCTTGGGCAGCCACACCACGAACACGTCGCGGCCGTGGTCGAAGGCATGCTGCAGCTCGCGCTCGACGCCGCTCGACAAGCCCGGCGAGCCGTCGGGCAACTCCGGCACCAGCGACACGATCATGTCGCTCTGGCGCACCATCTTGAAATCGCGGGCGTAAATCTGGCCGTCGATGTCGCCGGCGATGTCCAGCACCTGCTTGACCGGCACGCGGATGGCCTCGGCGCCGCCGCTGAAGGACCCCGCCTCGGTCTCCACGAAATCGCGCTTGCCCTCCTCGCCGCGGGCCGCGGCGATGGCGGCGTCCAGCAGCAGTTTCTCG
>CANIYR010000100.1 GCA_947471825.1 Phycisphaeraceae bacterium
ACCCCGCCGACCCACGCCAAGCGCCATTCCCACAATGCGCGCCGGTATCTCGGAGGGGAAGGGGAGTATAGACCAAGCGCGGGCCGTAGGAAAGTTGGAATGCGATTCCGTTCATTTCCCCAGTAATCCCAAAAAAGCCGTCACCGCCGCCGATGCTACACGATCCTTTGCCTGTACCACGTGCAGGGCCCGTTCCAATTTGAACCCGGCGATCGGGACTTGCGCCAATCGGCCATCGGTTAACTCTTGGCGTACGGAAAGGCCTGAAACAAAGGCCACGCCAACCCCAGCCGCAACCGAGCGTTTAATGGCCTCGGTACTTCCCAAAGTCATGAGGGGTTTGACTGAGATTCCACGTTTTTTCAGCGCATCTTCGATTACTTCGCGTGTGCCGGAGCCCAGTTCACGCGCCAGCATGGGTTCGGCGCAAAATGCCCTGAGGGATGCACCTGAGGGTTTCGATAAAAGGGGGTGGTTGGGCTGGACCACCGGCACCAACTCATCACTCATGAATTGGCGGACTGCCAATTCCGGTTGGCGCACAAAACCTTCTGTGACTGCGATGTCCACTTGGCCGATTTGCAGTTGGCGCTGAATGTCCTCTGTGTTGGCGATTTTGAGGTCCAAGTCGATGTCCGGGTAGGCGGATCGGTATTTCGCCAGAATTTCCGGCAGGAAATAGGCTCCCAAAGTGGTGCTGGCCCCGATGGTCAGACGGCCGCGGCGTAGCCCGCGCAATTGTGCGACCGCATATTCGGCCTCGTCGGCCAGCGAGAGGATGCGCCTGGCGTAGCCTGCCAGCAGTTCGCCGGCGTCGGTCAGCCGCACGCCTTTTGGGGTGCGGTCAAACAAGGGCGTGCCCAGCGCGAGTTCCAAAGTTTGCAACTGCTTGGAGACGGCCGGCTGGCTGATGCGCAGTTTTCCCGCAGCACGACTGATATGTTTTTCGGTGGCCACGGCATCGAACAAGGTGAGGTGATGGAGGTTCATTGTGCATATATTATATTCATGTATTTGACATAGATTATGTATTTCAATGATGGTTGTCCCATTTGTTTCCCGCTACACTATCTGTTCCATCGCGACGCGATGACATTCCTTTGTCCGTTTGCCTCTTTTGGTTTCACCTTCATGTCTCTTGAGTACCCCCGTGCCACGCCGATCGAAATCCCTTCCGCCGTGGTCCGTTTCGCCGGTGACTCCGGCGATGGGATGCAACTGGCCGGTACGCAGCTGACCGATACCAGCGCCATTTTCGGCAACGATATCGCCACTTTTCCGGATTATCCGGCCGAAATCCGCGCCCCTCAAGGCACGGTGGCCGGTGTTTCGGGCTTCCAAGTGCATTTCTCGTCCAAGGCTGTGTACACGCCGGGCGACAAGGTCGGCACTTTGGTGGCGATGAATCCGGCCGCCTTCAAGGCCCACATCGGCGACTTGGAACATGGCGGTATCTGCATCGTGGATGAAACCGAATTCAGCAAGACCAATCTCAAAAAGGCTGGCTACAAGGCCGGCTACAATCCGCTGGACGACGAGAAGTTCACTCAGCGTTTCAAGATTCTGCGTGTGCCGATCACCGCCCACAATGCCACTGCCGGCAAGGGCCTTGGCCTCAATACCCGCGAAGTGGGGCGTTGCCGCAACATGTATGCGCTGGGTTTGGTGTATTGGATTTACGACCGCCCGCTGGAAACCACCATCCGGCATATTGAAGAAACTTTCCGCGTCAAGAAGAACTTGCCGCTGGTGGCGGATGCCAATGTGGCGGCCATCAAGGCCGGCTACCACATTGGTGAAACGTTAGAGGCCATGCCCTCGCGCATGAGCGTGGCGCGTGCCACTGTGGCTCCAGGAAAATACCGTAAAGTGACTGGTAATGAGGCGACAGCCATGGGTTTGATCGCCGCATCAAAGCTAGCAGGCAAGGAATTGATTTATTGCTCATACCCCATCACTCCGGCCTCAGATGTGCTGCACTATCTGGCTAATGGCAAGCGTTATGGTGTTAAAACATTCCAAGCGGAAGATGAAATTGCCGCCTGCTGCGCGGCCATAGGTGCTTCGTTTGCCGGGCAATTGGGAGTGACCGGTACCTCCGGACCGGGTATGGCCCTCAAGATGGAAGCAATCAGTTTGGCGGTGATGACCGAGTTGCCGCTGGTGGTTGTGGATGTTCAGCGCGGCGGTCCTTCGACCGGTATGCCGACCAAAACCGAACAGGCTGATTTATGGCAGGCTATTTTCGGTCGCAACTCCGATTGCCCGCTGGTGGTACTGGCCCCCCAGTCACCGGCTGACTGCTTTGACATGGCCATCGAAGCATCGCGTATTGCCTTGCAGCGTCGCGTGCCGGTGCTTCTCTTGACAGATGGCTACATCGCCAATGGCTCCGAGCCGTGGAAAATTCCGGCCGTGGATTCCTTCCAGTCCATCGAAATCAAACATCCTGACGCATCCTGCCTGCCATTGGCCAAGGAAGATGGCGAGAAGCCGGCCTTTCAGACCTATACCCGCGACGAAAATCTGGCCCGTCCGTGGGCCATTCCCGGCACCGTGGGTTTGGAGCACCGCTTGGGGGGGCTTGAAAAATCGCACATTCATGGTGCGGTCACCCAGGACGCTGCCAACCATCAACTGATGACGCGCATGCGCGCTGAGAAGGTGGCACGCGTGAGCAACATGATTCCCGACCTGGAAATCGAAGGCGACCAAGGCGGCGGCGAACTCTTGGTGCTTGGGTGGGGAGGGACTTACGGCAGTATCCACGATGCAGTGGAAGTTGCGCGCAACAAGGGCCTCAAGGTGTCGCAGGCCCACTTGCGCCACATGAACCCTATGCCCAAGAATCTGGGCGAAGTCTTGAAGAAATTCCAGAAGGTGCTGATTCCGGAATTGAACAACGGCCAGCTGCGCCTGATCATCCGCGGCAAATTCCTGGTGGATGCGCGTGGGCTCAACAAGATTCAGGGGCGCTCGCTTTTGACCGAGGAAATCACCCAAGGGATCGACCTCATGCTCAATGGGCAGTGGGGGGAGGCAGAGGCTCTTTATCCCATCGGTGGCAATGTGGAGCCGAGCAAGCAGTCGATCGAGTATTTGCTGGCAACGGCGTAACTACGGCATGTAGGGCATCCTGCTTTCCCTGCTCTGTGAACAATTCCATTCAAACACATTACAACATGTCTATCACCACCCTCCCCATCCTCAAAGCCAAAGACTACTCCAGCGACCAAGAAGTTCGTTGGTGCCCAGGCTGCGGCGACTACGCCATTCTGAATGCTGTGCACCGGGCCTGTGCCAAGTTGCAGTTGCGGCCGGAAAACACTGTGTTCGTTTCCGGCATCGGTTGCTCCAGTCGTTTTCCTTATTACATGGAAACTTACGGTTTCCATACCATCCATGGCCGTGCGCCGGGTTTTGTGTCGGGCATCAAGCTTGCCAACCCCAAGCTTGATGTGTGGATGGTAACCGGCGACGGTGACGGCTTCTCCATAGGCGGCAACCATATGTTGCATATCCTGCGACGTAATGTGAATGTTCACATTCTGTTATTTAACAACCGTATCTATGGCCTGACCAAAGGTCAGTATTCCCCCACCAGCGAAATCGGCCAGAAGACCAAGAGCAGCCCGATGGGCTCGCTTGATCATCCAATCAATCCAACTTTGGTGGCTTTGGCTGCTGAAGCGACTTTTGTAGCCCGCAGTGCCGACAAAGACCGCGCCCTCCCCGATGTGTTGGAAGAAGCCGGCCGTCACCGCGGCGCTGCTTTCGTCGAGATATACCAAAACTGCAATATTTTTAACGATGGTGCTTTTGACCCTCTCACCGGCAAGGATGAGCGCGAGGACAATGTGCTTTACCTCGAAAATGGGTCTCCGATGATTTTTGGCAAAGACAAGAACAGGGGCATTCGCATGGTTGGCAACAAGCCGCAGGTGGTGGCCGTGGGGGATGGCGGCTTTGCGCATGATGATCTGCTGTTTCATGATGACGGCAATCGTGCCCAGGCCATGATGCTGGCCGAGTTTGAACACCCTGATTTTCCGGTCCCGATGGGCATCTTTCTGCGTGAGCAGCGTCCGGTTTACGAGGAGGCAGTGGAAGCCCAGGTCACCCAATCCATTGCCAAGCGCGGTGCGGGTACGCTGGCTTCGCTGCTTACCGAGGGTGAGACTTACGAGGTTAAATAAGGCAAGGGTTGAGGCTCGCCACCCGGCCTTTAAACAAACACCAAACATCATATGTAAAGTTTTAGGACCACGGTGCCGTTTATTGAATACCGATACCATTGCGTCCCTTTCTCCTATGCGTGACAGCCTCCACCTGCTCAGAGCTTTCGCAAAGAAACCAAGTAAGATTGGGGCGGTTTTTCCAAGTTCTTCTGCTTTGGCTCGCCGAATGCTGGCAGATTTTCCTTTGGACGGCGATGCGGCTGTTTTGGAATTGGGTCCGGGCACCGGCCCATTTACCAAAATCCTTCATGCGCGCATGAAAGATCCTGGCCGTTATCTGGGCATCGATTTGGAGGCGGGATTCGTGCAATTGCTCAGGTTGCGTTTTCCAAGTATGCGTTTTGTTTGCGGTTCGGCCCATCAGGCAGATCTGCATTTGGATGCCCATAGTATTCGCAATGTGCGGTTGATCATCAGCGGATTGCCATTTGCCGCCCTGTCCGTGCAGGCGCAGCAAGATGTGATGGAATGCCTTGGGCGGCTCTTCCAGCCAGGGATGGAATTTCGCACATTCCAGTACATCCACATGCTTGGATTGCCGTCAGCAAAGCGTTTTCGCCATGAAATGGACCGTCGTTTTGGGCCCGTATGCGTCAGCCGGCCCATTCTGTGGAACATACCACCGGCTGTCATTTTGACTTGGCGTAGGCACGTTTGAGGCCGATGGTTGGGTATGCATCACCCTGTGGCGGCCTTGGTGTCGGACCGATTTTCCAGCTCATTTCCCCCTACAATCCATTGTCCATTTCTCCGACCCTTTACAGGCTCCTTTCATGCCCGCTGCCACCCAGAAAAAATCTGCCATTCCCACTCCCGCACAACTTGGTTTGAAATCGGGTAATGCCGCCATTGTAGGGTTGCAATGGGGTGATGAAGGCAAAGGCAAGGTGGTGGACATGGTGGCCTCCGCTCCCAAGGCATTTGACTTCATTGCTCGTTACAACGGCGGAGCCAATGCTGGACACACGGTGGTGGTGGGCAAAACCAAATATGCGCTTCATTTGCTTCCCTCAGGCATCCTTTCTCGGGGCAAGGTTAATGTGATTGGCAACGGTGTTGTCATAGACCCGGCAAAGCTGGTTGAAGAAATCGAAGGCATGAGGGCCAAAGGGGTGAAGGTGGATTCCAAAAATCTTAAAATCTCAGACCGCGCCCATGTGGTGTTTCCTTGGCATAAGGCCGAAGACAAACTATTGGAGGCATCTAGCGCATCGCCTATAGGGACCACGGGGCGCGGCATAGGTCCTTGTTATGCTGACAAAGCCCTGCGTGTTAATGCCATCCGTATGGGCGATTTACTTGATGAGAAAAAGCGTGTGATGGAAGTGGCCCGCATCGCCAAGTTCAAAAACACCTTGCTGGCATCATTGGCGGCGTCCTATCAATTGGAATACCAACCGGTTTCGGTGGAACAGTTGCTCAAAGACTCGGAATTGCAATTGAAGGTGCTCGCGCCAATGGTGTGTGACACTGCCATGCTTCTCAATGATGCATCCGCAAAAGGCAAGCGCGTGTTGTTTGAAGGCGCCAATGCCACCCTTCTTGACATTGATCATGGCACTTATCCTTTCGTCACAAGCAGCAATTGTTCATCCCTTGGCGTTCACACCGGAACCGGAATGGCCGGTCATAAAGTGCCGCATGTGATTGGAATTTGCAAGGCCTATCAAACCCGCGTTGGCAGTGGTCCGATGCCCACTGAGTTGTGCGATTCCACCGGCGACAGGATACGGCAAATCGGACGTGAATACGGCACCACCACTGGACGGCCCCGCCGCTGTGGTTGGTTGGACTTGGTCGCTCTCAAATACACCGCGACCGTTAGCGGGGCCACCTGCCTGTGCATCATGTTGCTGGATGTGCTTGAATCCTTCGATGAAATCAAGGTTTGCGTCGCTTACAAGATTAACGGCAAAAAAACCGATCGTTTCCCTGCGTCCGCAGAACTTTTGGCGAAAGCCGTGCCCGTGTACAAGACAGTCAAAGGCTTCGGTGGAAAGGTGTCTGATGTGCGTAAGCTTTCCAAGTTGCCAGCCGGCGCCAAGGCTTATTTGCGCTTGATTGAAGATGCCATTGGGGTTCCTGTGGTGCTGGCCAGCGTAGGACCGGCTCGCGACCAAACGGCGGTAAATTAACTTGCTATTTTCCATGTCTTTAAATCCATGCGATTTTA
>CANIYR010000101.1 GCA_947471825.1 Phycisphaeraceae bacterium
CACAAACGCCCCCCCCCTCCTGCAGGTGCGCGCCGTGGTGCGCCGTTTCCGCGAGGCCGGCCACACGCTCGACATCCTGCGCGGCGTGGATTTGGATGTGAGAAAGGGCGAATGGGTGTCCATCCTGGGCCGCTCGGGCTCGGGCAAAAGCACCCTGATGCACCTGATCGCCGGCCTCGATCGCGTTGACTGCGGGACGATCCTGTTCGACGGGCAGGACATCACACGGCTGCGGGGCGCCGGCCTCGACCGTTACCGCAACCGCAAAATGGGGCTGGTTTTCCAGTCCTACCACCTGCTGCCCGAATTGTCGGCGCTGGACAATGTGATGCTGGCGGCAATGATGGACGGCTCGGTGCTGGCATGGCCCGGCAAGCGCGGCGCGGTGCGGGACCGCGCCGAGGCCCTGCTCACGCGCGTGGGCCTGGGCGGCCGCCTCGGCCACAAGCCGGCCAAACTCTCCGGCGGCGAGCGCCAGCGGGTGGCCATTGCCCGCGCCCTCATCAACAACCCGGCGCTCATCCTGGCCGACGAGCCAACCGGCAACCTGGATGCGGAAACAACCGAGGAGATCCTCGCGCTGTTCAGCGAGTTGCGGGCGGAGGGCCACACCTTGGTACTGGTCACCCATGACACCGAAGTGGCGGCCCGTGGTGACCGCATTGTGACCCTCAAAGAAGGCCGGGTGGTGTGAGCCCGCCTACAATCCGCCCATGGACGGCGACCTTGACCAAATCCTGATCACCCCGCAAGCCATCTCGCAGCGGTTGGACGCGCTCGCCCTTGAAATGAGCGCCGTTCTCCCGGGCGAGAATCTGGTGCTGATGCCGGTCCTGACCGGCGGTTTGGTTTTCGCCGCCGATCTCATGCGCCGCCTGCCCAACCGGCTGACCGTGGCCTGCGTCAACGCCTCGTCCTATGCCGGCGCACGCACCCATTCATCGGGCAATGTGCGCCTGACCGGCCTGGAGACCGCCCGCGCCGCGGTGCGCGGCAAACATGTGCTGCTGGTGGATGACATTCTGGACACCGGCCTGACGTTGTCAGCCCTGCAGGGCGCTTTGGCGGCATCCGGCGCACTGTCGATCAGGACATGCGTACTGTTGCGCAAAGACCGGCCCCAAGCCAGCGCCTTCCCCGTGGATTTTTGCGCCTTCGACATTCCGGACGCTTTCGTGGTCGGCTACGGATTGGATTTCAACGGTCTTTACCGCAACCTTCCCTGCATCGCGACGCTGACGCCGCAAGCCATCGCCTCCGGCATGGCGGACACAAAGGAACAGGAAAAACCGGCATGAAAAACGCCGATCCTGGCCGCGAATGCGCCGCACCCGCGAATTGCGGCGCCATGTCCGCCGCCCTGGCGGCCCCAGGATTCCTCGAGGGGGGGGAAATCATCCTGTGCGTCTGGAAGCCCGGACCCCTGTCCATGCTGCTGGGGGCTCTACCCCAATTGGCGGCGATCACTTTCCTCGTTTCGATTTGTGGAAAAATTGCGCCCGGCTTGGGCGCCAATGACCCCATCCTCGCCGCGCTGGCCCTGTCTGCCATCATTCTCACATGGCATCTCCTTGATTGGCTGGGCAAGTCATTCATCCTGACCGATCGCCGGGTGCTGCGCCTGCACGGGGTCGTCAACCCGGGGCAAACCGAACAAATCCGACTGCGGGACATCGAACAGTTGGAATTGCGCCGGCATTTTTTGCAACAGGCCTTTGGCCTATCCAGCCTGCAGATCGCCCCTGCACGCGGGCAACCCTTGGTATGGGAGGATTTGGGAAATGGCCCGGATATCCAAGCACGAGTCGCGGATGCGGTGAAGCGTTACAAATGAAAGACGGCGCCCAGGGCGCCGTCCTGATGAAAATCCATGTGATTGGGCTGCCGGTGGGTGGATGCGCGCCTTGCGCCGTTTCACATTCCGAGCAACCGCTCCACAAAGGTGATGTCCACCTTGTTGCCAAGAAAATCGCCGTTCTTGAGCAGCCGCTGGTGCAACGGAATGGTGGTCTTGACCGGGCCGATCTCAAACTCGCGCAGGGCGCGCAGCATGATGGCCACGGCATCCTCGCGGGTGCGGCCATGGGTGATGAGTTTGCCGATCATCGAGTCGTAGTTCGGCGGGATGCGGTAGCCGGCGTGGGCGTGGGTGTCCAAACGCACGCCATGGCCGCCCGGCGCGTAGAACTTCTCAATGAGGCCGGCCGAAGGCATGAAGTTCTTTTCGGGATCCTCGGCATTGATGCGCGCTTCGAGCGCGTGGCCGTTGATCTTGATGTCCTTCTGCTGGAAGGACAGTTTCTCGCCGGCGGCGATGCGGATGGTTTCCTTGACGATGTCCACCCCGGTGATCATCTCGGTCACCGGATGTTCGACCTGCACGCGGGTGTTGACTTCCATCAGGTAGAAACGCTTCTGCGAGTCCATCAGGAATTCCACCGTGCCGGCCGAGTAGTAGCCTGCGGCCTTGCACAGGCGGGCGGCGGCGGCGCACAACTCCTCGCGCTGGTCCTGGTTCAACTTCGGGCAGGGCGCCTCCTCGATCAGTTTCTGCTTGCGGCGCTGCATGGTGCAATCGCGCTCGTACAGGTGGCACACATTGCCGTGGCGGTCGCCGATGACCTGCACTTCGACATGCTGGGCGTGGTCGATGAATTTTTCGATGTACACGGTGCCGTCGCCGAAGGCCGACAGCGCCTCGGCGGACGCCTGCTGCGCGCCGGAAATGAGCGACATGTCGTTGTGGGCCACGCGCATGCCCCGCCCGCCGCCGCCGGCGGCCGCCTTGATCATGACGGGATAGGTGATGTCATGGGCCAGCTTGATCAGCGCCTTTTCATCCTTCACATCCACGGCGCCCTTGGAGCCTTTGGCGGTCGGGACATTCTGGGCGATGGCCAGGTTCTTGCAGTTCACCTTGTCACCCAGCGTGTTCATCGCGGCGGCCGAGGGGCCGATGAATTCAATGTTGCACGAGCGGCAGACTTCGGCAAAATGGGCATTTTCGGACAGGAAGCCGTAGCCGGGATGAATGGCGTCCACATCGGCGATTTCGGCGGCGGCGATCAGCCGCGGAATGTTGAGGTAGGACTCCTTGGGCGACGGGTCGCCGATGCACACGGCGCGGTCGGCCATGCGCACATGTTTGGAATCCTTGTCGGCGGTGGAGTAAACCGCCACCGCCTCGATGCCCATTTCATGGCAGGCGCGGATGATGCGGACGGCGATTTCGCCGCGGTTGGCGATGAGAATGCGTTCAAACATGGGATTTGTGGGGAAGGCTGAAGTTGAAGGGGAAACACGGCCGCCGGCGCGCGCGGCTTACTTCAACTCGAACAACGGGGTGCCAAATTCCACCGGCTTGCCGCTTTCCACCAGAGCCTTGGCGATGGTGCCGGCCTTGCCGGCCTTGATTTCGTTGAACACCTTCATCGCTTCCACGATGCAGATGACGGTGTCGGCGGTGACCGCGTCGCCCGCCTTCACGAAAGGCTTGGCATCCGGGCCGGAGGATGCGTAGAAAGTGCCGACCATCTGGCTGTTGATGGTGTCGGCCTTGGCGGCGGGGGCGGCAGGGGCGGCGGCCGCAGCGGGTGCGGCAACCTGGGCGGCAGCCGCCACCGGAGCCGGGGCGGCGGCGTAAACCGGGGCGCCGGGGGCCGGATTGGTGTTGCGCGAAAGGTAAATGGTTTGCCCGTTGCCTTCAAGATTCACTTCGGTCAGGCCGTTTTTGACCATCAAGGCGACGATTTCCTGAAGCGAGTCCAAACTGACCCCTGCGGCGGAGGCCACCGACACGGAGGTTTTAACGGCAACCGGCTTGGTTGCGGCGGGCTTGGGGGCGCGTTTGGCGGACGACTTGGCGGATTTGGCCATGGGTGGGTCGGAATGAAGGAGGAAGAAAAGCCCGATCAGAACAACGGATCGCGCGCGGGGCGCACACCCGCCGACAAAGGCAGGTGGAGGCGGGATTGTAAAGGAGCAGGCGAAATGGGGAGTGGCGAAATGCCAAACATTACCCAATCAATGATGATTCCCAGTCCATGGGCAAATCACACAGGTTCTTGGCGCCGTTTTTGGTCACCAAGTAATCGTTTTCAATGCGCACCCCGCCCAAGTCGCCCAGATAAATGCCGGGCTCGATGGTCACGACCTGCCCTTCTTTGAACACCACATCCTTCTGGTCGCCAATGCCGGGGTATTCGTGAATGTCCAGCCCGATGCCGTGGCCGATGCCGTGATCAAGCGTGTGGCCCGCCTTTTCGATCACATCGCGGCCCGCCTTCGCAGCATCAGCCAGCGGGGCACCGGGACGGATGGCCGCCTGGCAGGCCGCCATGGATTCCAGACAAATCCCGTAAATCCTGCGGATGTGGGGCTTGGGTTTGCCCAAATTGAGGACGCGGGTCATGTCGGACTTGTACCCGTCCACCTTGGCGCCCCAGTCGATCAGGATGCTGGAGTCTTTCTTCACCTTCAGTTTGCCAGGGATGGCATGGTTGTGGCTGGCATGGCCGTCCACCGCCACAATGGTGCCGAAGGCCGGGCCTTCCGCCCCCAGGCACTTCATGCGGTATTCGAGGTAGGCGCAGACTTCCAGCTCGGTCATGCCCGGCTTGACGAACGCCTTGAGATCAAGGAACGCCCGCTGCTGGATGGCGATGGCTTTTTTGAGGGACTTGAGCTCCAGCGCATCCTTGGTTCCGCGCTGGGGCAGCAGGCCGTCGTCAAAGGGAACCACCTTGGATTTGCCGATTTCCTTGCGCGCCCGCTCGAAGTTGGCGTGCGACAGGTGGGCGGGATTGAGGCCGACCTTTTCAAATTGCTCGAACAGATCCGCCGCCACCGCCTCGCCCATGGTGGGGCGGCGCTTGGTCTTTTGACCCTTGTTCTTCAAATCCTTCATCTCCCGGACATCGCGCATGATGACCCGCGCATGCGGCGCCTCCTGCGGGATGTGGGTGCGGAAGCGGCCGTCGGAGATGACCCAGGCGGCGTCAAAGGTGGCCGGGATGTAGGCCCAAGAATCCTCGCCGATGAAGCCGGTGAGGTAGCGGATGTCCACCGCGTTGGTGATGATCATGCCGTCCAAGCCGGCCTTTTTGAGGCGGGCTTGGAGCGGTTTGACGCGGGCGAGGAGATGGGGAGGGGTTTTCATTTTGGAGGGTCAGCTTTAGCCGGCCATGATTGAAGTAGGTAAAAAGGGAGACGACATTCTCCGCGGAAATAACGATCAATGCAATGCCTTTGCGAAAGGGTCGGCTAAAGCCGACCCTCCTACCACTGCAAATATCCCGACGCGATCAGCGCCAGCAGCACCGCCCCCAACGCCAGCCGGTACCAACCGAACAGTTCCAGCCCATGCTTGTTGAGGTAGGCGATGAACCACTTGACCGCGACAAAGGCGCTGATTGCCGACACCCCGATGCCGATGGCCAGCGGCACGGCCCCGATGTCATGCATCATCGCCGGGCCGCCCTTGACCGCCTTGTAGGCCGTGGCCGCCAAAAGTGTGATGACCCCGAGCAGGAAGGCGAATTCGGTGGCCGCCACCGCCGACAACCCCAGCAAGAGGCCGGCCAGGATGGTGACCAGCGATCGGCTGGTGCCCGGCCAGATGGCCAGCGCCTGGGCCAGCCCGATCAGCACGGCATCACGGTAGGAAACCTCCCCCACTTGGCGCCCCTCGGTCGGCCCGCGCCCGCGCCGCAAATGCGAGACGATGAAAATGGCCGCTGCGCCCGCCACCACCGCCAACAGGATGGGCCCCGGCGACTTGAGGTGCGCCTCGACAAACTTCTTGGCCACCAGCCCGATGACCGCCGTCGGCACGAAAGCCGCCATCAACTTGAACCCCAGTTGCAAACCGGCCGGATCGCGGCCGACCAAGCCGCAGGCCACCGTCTTCATCCGGGCCCGGTAGATGCCAAGGACCGCCACGATGGCCCCGCCCTGGATCACGATGTCGTAGGCGTCCAGCGCCTCGCTTTGCTGGAGGCCGAGCAACCGCTCGGTGAGCACCAGGTGGCCGGTCGAGGAGACCGGGAGGAATTCGGTGATGCCTTCGACGAGGCCGAGGATGAGGGATTCGAACCAGGTCATGTTTCCGTCCTTGGAAAAGGTGGGGCAAGAAACTGGAAGAATACCCGCTTGCGGCGCCGACCATCTTTATTCCATCCATCCATCCAAATCTTCGGATGCGCTACAATCCACCCCCTATGCCCGCCCCCC
>CANIYR010000102.1 GCA_947471825.1 Phycisphaeraceae bacterium
CAACCAGCCGTCGCCGCGGGCCAGGATGGTCAGTTCCATGCCCGGCTGCGGCACCACGCGCTCGACTTCGGCAGCGGCCACCTCCACCTTGTCAGAGGGCAGGATGGCGCGGCCCTTGTCCGCGCAAACGCGGCCGTTGACCCGCACCAAGCCTGCCTCGATGGCGCGCATGGCTTCGTTGCGGGAGGAAGAGAGGATTTGCTGGACGAAAAGATCTAGGCGCATGGGTGGGCGGATCGTACTTGGGAGCGCCGCCAAGGGCGTCCGCACCCCAAAACCCGCGCCGGCCGCTCCTACAATGCCCGCATGCCCGCCGCCGGCCCGCCGCCCCCAGCCGCCAAGAAACCCTTTCTCTCCACCCGCGCGGTGCTGATGGGCATCCTGCTGGCACTGCTGGCCAATTTGGTGCTGGTCGCCCTGACCGAATCCAAGCCGCCGCCGGAACAGGCGAACCTGATGGGGGCCATGAATTTTCTCAACAGTGCGCATGTGTCGCGGCCGACCCAGGAACAGTTGGCCGAAGGTGCCCTGGCTGGCATGGCCGAAAACCTGCACGACCCGTACACGCAGTTTTATCCGGGTGACAAGGCCGCCCAATGGGAGAACGAATTGGGCGACGCTCACACGCCAAGGACGCTCAGCGCCAGTCCCGGCGCATGGATGATCGACACCCCCAAGGGCATTGGCTATGCCGCCCTGGGGCGGTTCACCACCCATTCGGGCAAGGATTTGCGCGCAGCCATCGAAACCATGAAAGGGCAGGGCTTGCGCGGGCTGATCCTTGACCTGCGCGGCAACCCGGGCGGCTACCTCAACCAAGCCACGGAAGTGGTCTCGCTGTTCATGCCGCAAGGAACGCCGGTGGCCAAGGTGTCCGGCCCTTCCGTGGCGGAAAAGACCTTTGTGACCGACGCCCCGCAGGCCACCGACGCCCCCTTGGTCATCCTGGTCGACGAAGGCAGCGCCTCCGCCTCCGAGGTGGTGGCCGGTGCCCTGCAGGAACACCGCCGCGCGATGGTCGTCGGCGTGCGCTCATTCGGCAAAGGATGCGTGCAAAATGTGGTCAAACTGCCGGAATTGAACGGCACCCTCAAAGTGACCACCGCCTTCTATTTCCTGCCATCGGGCCGCTGCATTCACCGCGACGGCAAGAACGACTGGGGGGTGGCCCCCTCCGCCGGCGGCCAGGTGCCGATGGCGGCGCAGGACCGCAAGGCATGGGCGGCCATCCTCAAACTGCCGCCGGAGGAAAACCCGCTGGCGGGCGATGCGCCCCTTTCGGCGGACTACCTGCGGACAAACATGCATGACCCCCAACTGGCCGCCGCCTATGAAGCGCTGCTTGGCAAACTGGATTCCGGTGCCTGGCCGCGCGTGGGCGAAGACCCGCCGCCAGCCACCCAGGACCCCCGCTGGCAGGCCCGTGATGAAATCAGGCGCCTGGAAACCCGGTTGAAAACACTGCGCCGGCAACTGTCCACACCCAACACGGCGCGCTGACCCATGCTCATCCTTGCCCTTGAAACATCCTGCGATGAAACCGCCGCCGCCGTGGTGGAGGACGGCTCGCGCGTGCTTTCCAATGTTGTCCACTCGCAGCATGACTTGCACGAAAAATACGGCGGCGTGGTGCCGGAAGTCGCCAGCCGCGCCCATCTGGACTGGCTGACGCCGGTATTGCGCGAAGCCTTGGAACAGGCCGGCGTGAAACCGCAGGACCTGTCGGCCATCGCGGTGGGCAACCGCCCGGGTCTGGTCGGCTCGCTCTTGGTCGGCGTGAACGCGGCCAAGGCGCTGTCCTGGTCGCTGGGCCTGCCGCTTTTGGGCATCGACCATGTGCAGGCGCATTTGTACGCCAGCGCGCTCGAAACCGACGCGCCGCCGCGGTTCCCCGCGCTCGGGCTGGTCGCCAGTGGCGGACACACCAGTTTGTACGCGGTGGAATCGCCCTTGAAAATGACCCGAATCGGCTCGACCATCGACGACGCCGTGGGCGAGGCCTACGACAAGGCGGCCGTGATGCTGCAGGCCGGCTACCCCGGCGGGGCCAGCCTTGACAAATTGGCGCAGCAAGGCGATGCCGCCCGCGCGCCGCGCCCCTTGCCGCGCTCGCTCCTTTCGCCGGAGAGTTTGGACTTCTCCTTTTCGGGCCTCAAGACCGCGCTTTTGTATTCCATCCGCGGCTTCCCGGTGGGCAAGGGCGACGCCAGCGCCTTCGCGCGCGACATCGGTGATCTGAGCCCCCAAGAGCGTGCCGACATCGCCGCCGCCTTCCAGGAAGCGGCCATCGGCATTTTGATGACCAAACTGCGGCGGGCCGACGCACGGATGAAGGCACTGGGCTCAGCCCCCCAAGCGCTGCTCTTTGGCGGCGGCGTGGTGGCCAACAGCTTGCTGCGCCTGGAAGCCGCCAAACTCGGCGCCAAACTGCGGCTGCCGGTGCATCTGCCCAAACTGGCCTACTGCGCCGACAATGCCGCCATGCTGGCCGGCCTGGCCCATCACCGGCTCATCGCCGGGGAATCCGATGATCTGCTGTTGCCGGCATTGCCGAGCTCCCTGGTTCAGTGACACAGGCTTCAGCCTGCGGGTTTCCATCGGGCAGTACCATAGACCCTGACGCATCCCCTCATCCACGCCCATGCCCACCCTTGAACTCACCTTCCTTGGTTCGGGAACCTCCGCCGGGGTGCCGATGATCGGCTGCCACTGCGCGGTTTGCCGCTCGGAGAACACGCGCGACAAACGGCTGCGCTCGAGCATCGTGGTGTCCTATCCCGACGGTGGAAACGCCGAAATCCAGAGGACTTTTCTGATCGACACCTCCCCGGACCTGCGCCAGCAGGCCCTGCGCGAGCCTGAAGCCCTGTCCCGGCTTGACGGCGTGCTGTTCACCCATGCCCATGCCGACCACATCTTCGGCCTCGATGAGTTGCGCCGCTTCAACACGGTGATGGGCAGGGCCATCGAGATCCATGCCGAGGCGGATGTGCTGACCTCGCTGCACCAGACTTTCCCGTACATTTTCGAACGGAGCAAGCACCCCAACGATGGCTACATCGCCAACCTGATCGCCTTCGCCCGGGAAGCCGGCGTGCCCTTCGATTTGTGCGGCGCGACGTGGACCCCCATCCGCCTCTTGCACGGCCGGCTGCCCATTGTCGGCTACCGCGTTGACATGGCCGGCAAGTCACTGGCTTATTGCACCGATGTGTCGGGCATTCCGCCGGAGTCGCACCCCCTGCTGCAAGGGCTCGACCTGCTGGTCTTGGACGCCCTGCGCTACCGCCACCACCCGACCCATTTCACCGTGGACCAAGCGTTGGCGGCGGTGGCCGAAGCCGCGCCCAAACAGGCGCTTTTCACCCATTTCAACCACGAAATCGGGCATGAGGAATTGGCGGCGCGGTTGCCGCCGGGCGTGGCGCCGGCTTATGACGGCTTGAAAGTGACCCTGTGACGACCGGCCAATGAAAAACCGCACTTGCGTGCGGTTTTTGTTTCGATTGGAACCGAGTCCTCAGGCCTTCTTGGCGAACGGGCTGCCGCCGAACTTCTTCTGGAACTTCTCGACGCGGCCGGCGGCGTCGACGAACTTCTGCTTGCCGGTGAAGAACGGGTGGCTGGTGGACGAGATGTCGACCTTGATCAGCGGGTATTCCTTGCCGTCGGTGTGGACGAGCTTTTCTTTGCTCTTCATGGTCGAGCCGGTGACGAAGAATTCGCCGGAGGAAACGTCCTTGAAGAGAACCTGCTGGTAGCCGGGGTGAATGCCGTCGCGCATGGGAATGCCTTTGGAGGTTGCGGCCTGGGGAGTGCAGGCCCGAATGGTGGGAAAAGAAGGGGTGGAATTGTACCCGCCACCCGCCCCCCCCGCAACCCAAGGCCAGACCGGCCGTTATTTGTATGACATCATTTATCGAGCACCGCTTAAAAATTGGCCAAGCAAGCCACTTTGGCGTAACCTTACCCTCCCTTATTTCCATCCCGGCGCCCAGCTGCCGGCTTGGAGCCCATTCACCTTGTTTTCGCCCAGGAATCCGCATGAGCCAGGCCCCTTCTTCCGGCAATGTGCAGTCGAACCTTCATGAAACCCGCTTCTTTCCGCCGTCGGCGGAATTCTCGAAGCAGGCCCACATCAAGAGCATTGCCGAATACGAAGCCCTGCACGCACGCTCGATCGCCCAGCCGGAGGCCTTCTGGGCGGAAAAGGCCGCCGACTGTTTCTGGTTCAAGAAGTGGGACAAGGTGCTGGAATGGAACAGCCCGGACGCCAAGTGGTTTGTCGGCGGCAAGACCAACCTGTGCCACAACGCGGTGGATCGCCAGGTGGAAGAGGGCCATGGCGACCTGGTCGCCCTGCTCTGGGAAGGCGAGCCAATGCCGGACGGCCGGCCGGAAGTGCGCCGCCTGACCTACAAGGACCTGCAGCGCGAGACCTCCAAGTGCGCCAACATGCTCAAATCCCTGGGTGTCAAAAAGGGCGATGTGGTCACCATCTACATGCCCATGGTGCCCGAGCTGGCCATCGCGCTGCTGTCCTGCGCCCGCATCGGCGCGGTGCACTCGGTCATTTTCGGGGGGTTCTCGGCGCAGGCCATCAAGGACCGCGTGGAGGACGGCCAAAGCAAAATCGTCATCACCGCCGACGGCGGCTGGCGCCGCGGCAAAGTGGTGGCGCTCAAGGATGCCGTGGACGAGGCCCTCAAGGCCGGCAGTGAAGCCGCCAATCTGGTCACAAGCGTGGTGGTGGTCAACCGCTGCAACACCAACCCCCCGATGGTCGCCGGCCGCGACCAGGCGTGGGACGCCCTGATGGCCAAAGCCTCCGACGTGTGCCCCTGCGAACAGCTCGACAGCGAGGACCTGGCCTTCGTGCTCTACACCTCGGGCTCCACCGGCAAGCCCAAGGGCATCATGCACGCCGTCGGCGGCTACATGGTGCACACCGCGATGACCGCCAAACTCTCCTTCGACTTGAAGCCCGGCGATGTGTACTGGTGCACCGCCGACATCGGCTGGATCACCGGCCACTCCTACATGATTTACGGCGTACTGCCGAACAAGGTCACCAGCATCATGTACGAGGGCGCGCCCGACGCCCCGGCCCAGGACCGCTTCTGGGACATCATCGAGCGCCACCGCGTCACCAAGTTCTACACCGCCCCCACCGCCATCCGCACCTTCATGAAGTGGGGCCGCGAACTGGTGGACAAGCATGATTTGTCCAGCCTCAGGGTGCTGGGCACCGTGGGCGAGCCGATCAACCCCGAAGCCTGGATCTGGTACAACGAAGTCGTGGGCCACGGCCGCTGCCCGATCGTGGACACCTGGTGGCAGACCGAGACCGGCGGCCACATGCTGACCCCTTTGCCCGGCGCCACCACCACCACCCCCGGATCCTGCACCCGCCCGATGCTGGGCATCGACATGGCGGTGGTGGACGAAACCGGCCGCGAAGTGCCGGTCAACGAGGGCGGCATCCTGGTCTGCCGCAAACCGTGGCCCTCGATGCTGCGCGGGGTGTTCGGCAACCGCGAACGCTTCATCGAAACCTACTGGAGCAAGGTGCCCGGCATGTACACCGCCGGCGACGGCGCCCGCAAGGATGAGAACGGCAATTTCTGGATCATGGGCCGCATCGACGACATCATCATCGTCGCCGGCCACAACATCGGCACCATGGAGGTGGAATCCGGCCTGGTCTCGCACCCGGCGGTGGCCGAAGCCGCCGTGGTGGGCTACCCCCACGATGTGAAGGGCAACGCCCTGGCCGCCTTCTGCATCCTGCGCCGCGCCATCCCGACCGGTGCCGAAGGCGAAGCCCTGAAAAAGGAAATCCTGGGCCATGTGCGCAAGGAGCTCGGCCCCACCAGCGTGCCGGACAAAATCTTCTTCACCGAGGCCCTGCCCAAGACCCGCTCGGGCAAGATCATGCGCCGCCTGCTCAAGGATGTGGTGGTCGGCAAGGCGGTGGGCCAGGATGTGTCCACGCTGGATGATCGCGGCATTTTGGACAAACTGGCGGTGGCAGTGCAGGGCTAAGGAGGATCGCCGGGGGCCGCCCCTGAACGACCGAAAAACAACCGCGCGCGCCCCGGAATGGGGCGCGCGCGGTTGTTTCCAAAAGGCCGGGGCTTGAAAAGGCAACTTGTACGACACATTCCCTCGTTCCGCCCATTTGACGCCCTTGCTTTTTACACCGAAAATGCCCCTTTCCCCG